>JAJYXA010000087.1 GCA_021791235.1 Pseudomonadota bacterium | reverse complement strand
CGTGTTCCGCGTCAAGGCGGGCACCGAAATCGCCGACTTCAACCAGACGCTGGGCGCGCATTTCTCCGACGAGGAATTCGACACCGTCGGCGGCCTTGTCGTCTCGCGCTTCGGCCACCTGCCCAAGCGCGGCGAATCGGTCAAGTTCGACGGCTTCCTGTTCAGCGTGCTGCGCGCTGACAGCCGCCGTCTGCACGCCGTGCGCGTGACGCGCCTGGCGCAGGAAGAAGAGGACATGCAGCTGCCGTTGGTGTAGATGTTACCTGTCCTCCGTACGCCCAGGGGCTGCTGAGATTACAGCGCATTGGCCGTAGGGTGGGTGAAACCCACCATAACGTCACTTCGCTGACCGCCAGCCGAACCGCGTGGGCTACGCCCACCCTACAACGCCGCGAGCCCCGCGATGGCGGAGTATCAACCTGAATTCCTCACCACAGAGGCACAGAGAAAGACAAGAAATCAATAGGTTACCCACACTTGCCCACTCACCCGATAGGTGACTGGGCATCGCGACGTAAGTCCTTGTTTTTTCCTCTGTGTCTCTGTGCCTCTGTGGTTCAAATGCGGTTTTAAGGATCAATCAGCGCTTTCCAGATTGTGTTTCCAATCCGGAAGAGTGTGCCGCCGGCCGCCGCGTGCGAACCCCGCCAGCGGCGCGATGCCGCCCTTGGCTAAGCCGATTACCTTGAACAGCTCCCCCATCTCGGCCGGCGACACCAGCCGCTGCACCGCATTCGCCTGCGGCAGATAGGCCGCCGCATCGGTCGGTGGTGTCTGCATCAGCAGTTCGGCCAGCCCGCTGTTCAGCAGAAAACCCGCCTGGCTGGTGTAGCCCGCGAGTTCCAGCCCCGCCGCCATCCCGGCCCGCGCCACCGCGCTGAAATCGACGTGCGCGGTGAGGTCGCACAATCCCGGCAGGTAAAACGGATCGTCCAGCGCATGATGGCGGACATGCGCGCGCAGCGTGCCCATGTGGCGCTGCGGGTGGTAGTACTCGGCGGCGACAAAGCCGTAGTCGATCATCAGGATCAGGCCATGCTCCAGCGACTCCGCAAGTGAGGCGATCAGCGCGTCGGCCGCGAGATTGATTTCGGTGAGATAGCCCGGTGCCAGGTTCAGCGCCTCGGCACGGGCGCGCAGCACGGGGTCGTCGATCGACCGGTCCTGCCAGGCAAAGGCACCGCCATCCAGCGTTACGCCGCGCACAAGCGGCACGTCCGTCGTCCAGTGCACCAGCTCAACCGGCAGCGCGTCGAGCACCTCGTTGCCGAGGACGACGCCGCTGAAGTGAACCGGCGGCGCGTCCAGCCACCGCACCCGCTCGGCGAGCTGCGGCAGTACGCGCGCAATCGTTTCCCGCTGGCGTTCACGCAGGTCGGCGCTCACTTCGAGAATCAGGTAACGCGCCGGCAATGCGCCGAGCCGTTCCAGTTCGCCCAGCAGGTCCGCCGCCAGCCGCCCGCTGCCGGCACCCAGCTCCAGCACCTCGCCGCCGGTCTCGGCCAGCACCGGCGCGATCGCGTGCGCCAGCGTGCGACCGAACAGCGGCGTCATCTCCGGCGCGGTGACGAAGTCGCCCGCCGCGCCGAACTTCATCGCCCCGGCGGCGTAGTAGCCCAGCCCCGGTGCATACAGCGCCGCTTCCATGAAACGCGCGAACGGAATCCAGCCGCCCGTGTCTTCGATCAGCGCGCGCAGGTGCGCGGCCACGCGCCGGCTGTGCGCGAGGGCGTCGGGGGAAGGGGCGGGCAGCATGGGCTTAGTTAATGGATAATGCGGAATGCCTGGATAATCCAGAATCGAGTGACTATAAGGCTGAATCCCGATGCACGGCAAAGTGGTACTGATTACCGGCGGGGCCAAGCGCGTGGGCGCGGCGTCGGCGCGCCTGCTGCACGCGGCCGGCGCCAACCTGATGATCCATTACCGCAGCTCGGCCACCGAGGCGCGCGCCCTGCAGAACGAACTCAACGCCGTGCGTCCCGATTCGGTCGCGCTGATCCAGGCCGACCTGCACGACACCCACGGCCTGCCCGCGCTGGTGAACCAGACCGTCGCCATCTTCGGCGGCCTCGACGTGCTGCTCAACAACGCGTCGAGCTTCTATCCCACCCCGGTCGGCAGCATCGGCGAAAAAGACTGGATCGACCTCATGGGCAGCAACCTCAAGGCGCCAATGTTCCTGTCGCAAGCCGCCGCGCCGGAACTCAGGAAACGCCGCGGCTGCATCATCAACATCACCGACATCCACGCCGACCGGCCGATGAAAAGCTACGTCGTCTATTCCGTCGCCAAGGCCGGCCTGGTGGGGCTCACCAAATCGCTGGCGCGCGAGCTGGCGCCCGAAGTGCGTGTCAACGGCATCGCGCCGGGGCCGATCATGTGGCCCGAGGGCGACTCGAATTTCGACGAGGTCTCGCGCCAGCGCATCGTCTCGCACACCATGCTGAAACGCGCCGGCGACCCCAGCGACATCGCGCTGGCGGTGCGCTTCTTCGCGATGGACACGCACTACGTGACGGGGCAGATCCTGGCGGTGGACGGGGGGCGGAGCGCGAAGCTTTGATGGCGCGCCGGCACGCTGTCGCGTATCGACAACAGCGTATACGTCAAGGCTTCGATCAGCCCTGACGTCCCCCTGCCTGGTTTCGCACATAAGTGGAGCCGGAATGGATTTGTTCCAGTCCCGATGCTTTCTCTTCAAGCGGTTCGGGCATTGTGGTTTGCGCAGAGGCTTCCGGCACCTTGGCCAGGCTGGGGCCGGCGGAAAGCGTCGCCACGTCCCCGGAAAGGGTGCCGCCTTCCTCGACCATCATCGCCCCATAGCGGATCGTGCCGCTGACCCTGCCGGCGGCGTACACCACCAGCCGCTTGCGGGCGGTCAACTCGCCCTCGAAGTTGCCGCGCACCTCCGCCACGTCGATCTCCGCCTTGCCCGAAAACACGCCGCCTTCGGCGATGCGGATATCGCGGCTTTTCATCGAGGCCTCCACACGGCCTTCCACCACCAGAATCTCGCAATCGGTGATTTCTGAGCCCTTCAGCTTGATGTTCGGTCCGACGATCAGCTTGCTGCCCTCGTCGCCCGGCGCGGATTTCGGGGTCTGCGGAGCGGTTTCTGCACGGGTGGCCGCGACGGGCCTGGGGGATTCGGCCGGCTTGGCGGACTCGACCGCCGAATGGCTCGTCCGGGTCGAATCGGTTCTTGAATTGCTGGTACTGCCGGGTTGCATAAAGTTTTTGAGCATGGGGTGGGTCTTTCTCGGGTGCTGGGTTGAAACGCTCTGGTGTGGTTGCGCCCGGAATTGGGCGCAACAGCCCAAGAGCAATACGCGCGCCAGAAATGAAAATCTGTTGGTAAACAGATGGATGGCGGATTTGTCCAGGCTTGCCGTGGCAAAAAGACGGGCAAAACGTCGCTTATTGGCGACGCCACATCGGGTCGATTTGAAGAATATTCCTACAAAACAAAAAGATAGGACGGATTGCGGCTGTCTTCAGATGGCGACACGTCCATGCCCTCGGCGACATCGCGCTCGCGGAGCGCTTATTCCGTCACTCCCAGCCTCCCCCGGCTGACGCTTACGCCATCCTGAGTACGGAGCGACCCGAACGACAGCGACGCCAGGATCGTCAAGCCGCCGAGCGTCAGAAAGGCATAGTGCAGCGCGGTCGGTTTGCGGCAGGTCGCCCAGATACCAGCCGGTGATCGGCGACCCGCAGGCCAGCCCGAAGCCCTTCGACATCTGCTGCAGCGAACTGACGATCATGCTGGCCATGCTCGAATCGGGGGTTCGATGTCGGCATAGGCCATCGAATTCATGCTGGGGTATTGCAGCGAATTAAAGAAGCCGAACGCCAGGCCCAGCAGCACGATCAGCACGATCGGCGTCGCCGGGATCACCAGCGAGAAGAGGCCGACCACGGCCCCGATCATCACGGTATTCACCATCAGCATCCGCCGGTAGCCGAAGCGCGCCAGCACCCGCGAGGCGATGAGCTTCTTGCCCATGGCCGCCGCCGCCATCGGCATCATCAGCAGACCCGACTGCCAGGCGGGCATTCCCAGGCCGAGCTGGTAGAGCAGCGGCAGCAAAAAAGGGAAGCCCGCCTACCCCCAGGCGCGCGACGAAGCCGCCCACCACCGACACGCGAAACGTGCGCACCCGGAACAGCTCCAGGCGCAGCAGCGGATGGGCCGTTTCGCGGGCATGCAAGCCATACGCCGCCAGCAGGCTGAGGCTGAGCGCCAGCAGAAGCGCAGCCGAGGTGGCGTCGATCTGATGCTCGCCGAAGATTTCAAGCAGCCAGGACAGCAGCGCCGCGCCGCTGCCGAACAGCACCAGGCCGACGACATCCAGCGGGCGCCGCGTTTCGCCCCGGTAATCAGGCATGTAGCGATGCGCCAGCCACAGCGCCATCAGCCCCACCGGCACGTTGACGAAGAAAATGGTGTGCCACGAGAACCAGTGCACGATCAGGCCGCCAACCGTGGGCCCGAGCAGGGGCCCGATCAGCGCCGGGATGATGACGAAGTTCATCGCCCGTAAAAGTTCCGATTTGGGAAAGGTGCGGATGATCGCCAGCCGCCCTCCCGGCATCATCATCGCCGCCCCCACGCCCTGCAGAATGCGCCCCGCCACCGGCATCGGGCGTTCAGCGCCAGGCCGCACAAAATCGAGGCAAAGGTGAAGACCGCCACCGCGATGCCGAACACCCGCCGCGTGCCATAGCGGTCCGCCGTCCAGCCGCTGACCGGTATGCACCCCGCCAGGCTCAGGATGTAGCTGGTCACCACCGCCTTCAGGCTCAGCGGCGCCACCCGCAGGCTCTCCGCCATCGCCGGTACCGCCGTGTTGACGACAGTGGTATCGACCCCCTCCATGAACAGCGCCACGGCCACGACCCAGGGCAGGTAGGTTTTGACGATGGAGCTGTTCATCTGTGGTGGTGTTGGGCAGCGCGGACGTTGCGCC
>JAJYXA010000474.1 GCA_021791235.1 Pseudomonadota bacterium | reverse complement strand
GGTCTCGGTCATACTCGACGGCGAAAACGCGTGGGAGTATTACCCCGACAATGGCCATCATTTCCTGGAGGCGCTTTATGCGGCGTTGTCCAGCCATGCCAGCCTCAAGGTCGGCACCTTCTCCGAGCAGACCGCGCACCTGGCGGCCAGCCCGCTGAAGCGGCTGGCCGCCGGCAGCTGGGTGTACGGCAGCTTCTCGACCTGGATCGGCTCGGCCGACAAGAACCGCGGCTGGGATTATCTGGTCGCCGCCAAGCAGGCCTACGACGGGGTGGTGGCCGCCGGGAAACTGAATGCCGAGCAGTTGGCCCTGGCCACCCGCCAGCTTGCCGTGTGCGAAGGTTCCGACTGGTTCTGGTGGTTCGGCGATTACAACCCGGCAAGCAGCGTCAGCGATTTCGAGCAGCTGTACCGGACCCAGTTGCGCGAGCTGTATCGCCTGCTGGGCGTCGCCCCGCCGGCGCTGCTCGACGTGCCGCTGTCGAGCGGCGGCGGCTGGGCGGAAAACGCCGGCACCATGCGCAGGAATGCCGGATGAATTTCGACGCGCGCCGTGCAGGCATCTTGCTGCACCCGACCTCGCTGCCATCCTGCGCGCTGGAAGATGTCGAGCGCTGGCTGGATTTTCTGCATGCGGCCGGTGTCGCCGTATGGCAGATGCTGCCGCTTGGCATTCCGCTGACCGGGCTGTCGCCCTACCAGTGCGCATCGGCGTTTGCGGTCAATCCCGCGCTGTTTCCCGGGGCGCACGCCGACATGCGCGGCTTTGCCGGCTGGCGCAAGAGACAGCGCCACTGGCTCGAGGATTATGCGCGCTTCATGGTGATCAAGCACGAGCAGGGCGGCGCGCCCTGGACCGACTGGCCGCGTGCGCTGCGCGACCGCGATGCCCAGGCGCTGGCCGCGTTCGATGGCAGCCATGCCGATGCGCTGAAGGCGGTGATGGCCGAGCAGTACCGCTCTGCCGTGCAGGGGCAGCACATCCGCGCGATGGCCGCGACACGCGGTATCCGGATGTTTGGCGACATGCCGATCTTCGTCGCGCACGACAGTGCCGATGTGTGGTCGCAGCGTCACCTGTTCCTGCTGGACGCCGACGGCCACCCCACGGTGGTGGCGGGCGTGCCGCCGGATTATTTCTCCGAGACCGGGCAGCGCTGGGGCAACCCGCACTACAACTGGGCGGCGATGCAGGCCGATGGCTTTGCCTGGTGGCGGGCGCGGTTGCGCGCGCACTTCGAGTGGTTCGATCTGGTGCGCATCGATCACTTCCGCGGGCTGACGGCAGCCTGGGCGATCCCGGCGCATGAAGCCACGGCCATCCATGGCGAGTGGATCGAGTCGCCCGGTACGGCATTGCTGCAGGCCATATCCCGGGAAATCGGCGCCACAGAACGGGGCGGCCTGCCCCTGGTGGCCGAAGACCTGGGCATCATCACGCCCGATGTCACCGCGCTGCGCCACCAGTTTGGCCTGCCCGGCATGGCTGTGCTGCAATTTGCGTTCGATCATCATGCCGATAACCCGCACAAGCCCGAAAATGTGCACCCCGACACCGTGTATTACACCGGCACGCACGACAACGACACCACGCTGGGCTGGTGGCGCGCGCTGCCCGAGCATGCGCGCCACCAGGTGATGCAGCAGCTGGGCGTCGCGGATTCCGATGCGGTGCCGGATGTGATGATGGCCACGGTGCTGGAAAGCCGCGCCGCCCTGGCCGTGCTGCCGCTGCAGGATGTGCTGCACCTCGGCAGCGAGGCGCGCATGAATACGCCCGGTACGGACAACGGCAACTGGGGATGGCGGTTTGAATGGGATGCGCTGGCACCCGACCTGGCCCCCCGTTTGCTGCAACAATTACAGAAAGCCCATCGATGCAAGAGTCAGACCACGCCATGAGTGCACCCCTCAAGCCCTCCTCCGGCGCCACCCTGCCTGCAATCAGCGAACCGATCCTGCGGGTGCAGGCCGGCACGCATCACGATCCGTTCGAAGTGCTGGGGATCCATGCACAGCCCAACGGGGACATCCTAATCCGCGCATTCCTTCCCGCTGCCGAAGCCGTCGAACTGGAAGCGACCGGGGCGCGCATGACGCGCGTCGCCGGAACGGACTGCTTCGAACTGAGCCTGCCGTCCGGCAGCGTAGTCGATGTGCACCCGCTGTTGCGCTGGCAGGACAAGGGGCGGGGCGAGTGGCATGTCACCCGATGTCCCTACAGCTTCGGTCCGCAACTGGGCGAAATGGATTTGTACCTGATTGGCGAGGGGCGCCACTTCGAAGCCTGGAAAGTACTCGGGGCACGCCTCAAAACCATCGATGGGGTCGCGGGGTGCCTGTTCGCCGTGTGGGCGCCGGCGGTGCAGCGCGTCAGTATCGTCGGCGACTTCAACGAGTGGGACGGCCGCCGCCACCCGATGCGCTGCCACGGCACATCCGGCATCTGGGAATTGTTCATTCCCGGGCTGGATGCGGGGCATGCCTACAAATACGAAATCCTCGGCCGCCACGGCCAGCTGGTGAGGAAGACCGATCCCTATGCGCGGCAGATGTTCTTGCGTCCGGAAACCACCAGCTGCGTGCCGGATGACGGAACCTATGCCTGGCGGGACGGCGACTGGATCGCGGCACGCGCCCATTTCGACTGGCAGCACCGGCCGGTCAGCATCTATGAACTGCACCCCGGATCCTGGCGACGGCATGCCGACGGCGGTTTTTATACCTGGGGCGAGCTGGTCGCCGAACTGATTCCCTACGTGCTGGATCTCGGCTATACCCACATCGAACTGATGCCGGTGGCCGAGCATCCGCTCGACGCCTCGTGGGGTTACCAGGTGTCGGGCTATTACGCGCCGACTGCGCGTTACGGCTCGTCCGACGACTTCCGTGCGTTCGTCGATGCCTGCCACCAGGCCGGCATCGGTGTGCTGCTCGACTGGGTGCCGGCGCATTTTCCGAAAGACGATTTCGCGTTGGCGCGCTTCACCGGCGAGCCGGTATACGAGCATGCCGACCCGCGCCGCGGCGAGCACCAGGAATGGGGCACGCTGGTATTCGATTTTGGCCGCAACGAAGTGCGCAACTTCCTGGTGGCCAATGCGCTGTACTGGCTGGACGAATTTCATGTCGACGGCCTGCGCGTCGATGCGGTGGCGTCGATGCTGTATCTGGACTATTCGCGCAAGCCGGGCGAATGGCTGCCGAACCAGTACGGTGGACGCGAGAACATCGAGGCGGTCCAGTTTCTGCGCGAGATGAATACGGAGGTGCATGGCCGTTTTCCGGGTGTGCTCACCATCGCCGAGGAGTCGACTGCCTGGCCGGCGGTGTCGCGCCCGGTCGAACTCGGCGGCCTGGGTTTCTCGATGAAGTGGAACATGGGCTGGATGAACGACAGCCTCGACTACATCGAGAAAGAGCCGGTCTATCGCAAGTACCAGCACAACCAGCTGACTTTCAGCCAGGTCTACGCGTGGACCGAAAACTTCGTGCTGCCGCTGTCGCACGACGAAGTGGTGCACATGAAGAAAAGCCTGCTCGACAAGATGCCAGGCGACATCTGGCAGCGCTTCGCCAACCTGCGGCTGTTCTACGCCTGGCACTACGCGCATCCCGGCAAGAAGCTGCTGTTCATGGGCGGCGAGTTCGGCCAGTGGAACGAGTGGAAGGAAGCCGGCCAGCTCGACTGGGCGCTGCTCGGATTTCCGGCGCACGACAGCATTCGCACCTTGCTGCGCGATCTCAACCGGCTGTATCGCAGCGAGGCGGCACTGCACGAATTCGACTTCGACCCGCGCGGGTTTCGCTGGATCGACTGCCACGATGCCGACCAGTCGGTGCTGAGCTTCGTGCGCCAGGGTCAGGATCCGTCTGCGCAGATGGTCGTGCTGCTCAACTTCACCCCGGTGCCGCGCCGCGGCTACCGCATCGGCGTGCCGTCGGGTTCGGCGTGGTGCGAAGTCCTGAATACCGATTCGATGTATTACGGCGGCACCAACCTCGGCAACGGCCAGCCCCTGCATCCGCAGAATCTGCCCTGGATGGGCTTCGAGCAGTCCGTTGAAGTGACACTGCCGCCGCTGGGAGCGATCTTTCTCAAACCTTGCAGTTGATTCGATCAAATAAAAACACGGAAAAAAACAATGAAACGCGGAGCGATGAAAATCCTGTTTGTGGCCAGCGAAGCCTATCCGCTGGTGAAAACCGGCGGGCTGGGCGATGTGCTCTACAGCCTGCCGCATGCCCTGCAGGCGCGCGGCGCCGATATCCGCCTGGTCTTGCCGGGCTATCGGGCGCTGTTGCGCCAGCTCGATCAGGTGCGCATTCTCGGCTGGCTTGATGTGCGCGGTGCCGAAGGCATCGTCAGCGCGCGCATCCTGGAAACGCGCCACCCCGATTTTGCCTTTCCGCTCTGGGTGGTCGACTGTCCGCCCTTGTTCGATCGCCCGGGCAATCCCTATGTCAATGCCAGCGGCCAGGACTGGCCGGACAACGCCGAGCGCTTCGCGGTGTTCGCGCGGGTGGCGGCGCTACTGGCGCAGGATGCGCTGGATATAGGCTGGCAGCCTGCGGTGGTGCACACGCACGACTGGCAAACCGGACTGGTGTCGGCGTTTCTGTCCGACCAGCCGGTGCGCCCCAAAACCGTGTTCACCATTCACAACCTGGCCTACGGCGGCCATTTTTCGAACACCGATTTCGTTCGTCTGCAACTGCCCAGCCCGTGGTGGTCGCCCGAGGGCGTGGAATTCCATGGCGGCTTTTCCATGCTGAAGGCAGGCATCGTGTACGCCGATGCTGTCACCACCGTAAGTCCCACCTATGCGGCCGAAATCTGCACGCCCGCATTCGGCTACGGACTGGATGGCCTGCTGCTCTCCAGGCAGCACAAGCTGCACGGCATTCTCAACGGGATCGATACCCGCCTGTGGAATCCATCCACCGACCCGCATCTGTCCGCGCATTATTCGGTGGGCCGCATCCT
>JAJYXA010000445.1 GCA_021791235.1 Pseudomonadota bacterium | reverse complement strand
CGATCTCGACCAGCTGCCGCATTACGCCACCGTGGGCTCGGCCGGACTCGACCTGCGCGCCTGCATCGATGCGCCCATCACGCTTTCACCCGGCGAAACCCGGCTGATTCCTACGGGCATGGCCGTCCATCTGGCCGATCCCGGCTATGCGGCGCTGATCCTGCCGCGCTCCGGCCTGGGCCACAAGCACGGCATCGTGCTGGGCAACCTGGTCGGGCTGATCGACTCGGATTATCAGGGCCAGCTCATGGTGTCCGCCTGGAACCGCGGGCAGCAGGCGTTCGAACTGGCGCCGATGGAGCGGCTGGCGCAGCTCGTCGTCGTGCCGGTGGTGCAGGCCGAGTTCAACGTGGTGGAAGAATTTGGCGTGAGCCAGCGCGGCGAAGGGGGATTCGGCAGTACCGGCCGCCAGTAGTGTCGGAAATTTTTACATTTGAGCAACAGTTGCACCCGGCAGGTCAGCCTGCCGGTGCGCGTACATCAGGGCATGGAACTTGCTGCTGTAAGCGCCATGTCGGCAGGTTGCCCGAAGCTGGGGAGGCCTGTCATTGCGGAGAACCATAAATATAAGAAGTTGGAGAATCGGCTGGCGCAGTCATGCACCATACGTCCATATCGCGGTTTGGCCTGATCCTGGCCGCAGCTCTGGTGCTGCTGGCAGGACTCGTCACGTCCGCGATTTATCTGTCGCGGTCGCAGGCCCAGCCCGCGCCGGAAGAACTGGACAAGCCGGTGATGGCCACGCAGATCGAATTCCTGGCCGAGGCCATGCAGCGCACGGCGGCACGGATCGCCGCCCACCCGCAGACGCTGGCGTGTTTCGCCGGCGCCGCGCCGGACGTGTGCCAGGCGCAGGCCGCCAACCTGTACGCCCTGAACCAGGACGCGACCGTGCTGTTCGTCACCGACGGCCAGCGCCAGCTGCTGCCGGGCTTCCTGCCGGGCGACACCCGGCGGCTGCTGGCCACGGCAGGCCGCGCGGGGGCGTCCGCCACCGCCACCTTCAATCTGTCCTTGTCGCACCCGGTGGTGGGCAGCGACGGCAAGCGGCTGGGTTTTGTCATCGTCGAGCAGAGCGTGCCGCAGCTGCAGGTGCTGTTCGACACCCTGCCGCTGCCGGACGCGGCCGCCTATGCCGAGTTGCAGCAGCGCCAGGCGGATGGTGCCGCCATGGTGCTGATGCGGCGCGGCAATCAGGCGATCAAGCGCCATACCCGCCCCACCCTGATCGCGCTGGCCGGCACGCCCTGGCAGATTGCCGTATGGCGCCCGGTCACACCGGTGGTGGAGAGCGTGGCGCCCTACCTGCTGGGCTGGCTGGTGGCCAGTCTGATCATCGCCATCCTGGTGGCGGCCACCATCCTGGCAGTGCGCAATCGGGTGACCGACAACCTGCGCACGCTGGTGAAGCTCACCAACGATCTGCGTCAGCAGCGCTTGCGCGCCGATTACCCGGTCAGCCTCGCGGAGTTCCAGGCACCGCTCGATACCATGCTGAAGCTCGGCAAGGTCATGCTGGGACGGCAGAAGGAAGTATCGTCGCAGGCGCGGCTCGATCACCTGTCGCAGGTCAACAACCGGCGCAGCTTCGATGAAAAGCAGAAGGAGCTGTTTGCCAGCCTGAAGGACGGCTGGTCGCACAGTTTGCTGATCATGGACATCGACAACTTCAAGCAGGTCAACGACACCTTCGGCCACGAGGCGGGCGATCAGCTCATCATCAAGTTCGGCAATGCCTTGAAGGCCTGCCTGCGCAACAGCGATTTCATCGCCCGCCTGGGCGGCGACGAATTCTGCGTGCTGTTTCCCTTCACTCCGCTGGATCGCGCGCAGGAACTGGCCGAGCGCCTGCGCGCCAAAATGCCCGAAAGCGTTGAGCTTATTCCCGGCGTGACGCAAAAGCTGTCGTGGAGCGGCGGCCTGTCCGAATACAGCCGCGAGGACAAGGAAGAAAACGAAGCGCTGGCGCGTGCCGACGCCGCCCTGCTGGAAGCCAAGCGCAGCGGCCGCAACACCACGCGGATCAGGGCCGCCGCCTGATCGCGATCGCCAGCAGGACGATTCCCAGCACGCCCCACAACGCCAGCACCGGCACATTGCCCCAGCGCACATAGGGCGTGCTCCCGGCATAGCCCTGGATTTCGCCTGAGAGGCTGCCGGTGGTGAAAAGCGGCAAACTCGCCAGGACGCGGCCGCGCGCATCGATGATCGCGGTCACGCCGGTATTGGTGGCGCGCAGCATCATGCGCCCGGTTTCAAGCGCGCGCATCTGCGACATCTGGGCGTGTTGCCAGGGTGCGAACGAATCGCCGAACCAGGCCAGATTGCTGACATTCACCAGCACGCTCGCCTCGGGCAGCTGGCGGATGATTTCCTCGCCGAAGGCATCCTCGTAACAGATGTTGGCCGCCACCCGCTGGCCGCCGATGGCGAGCGGGCGCTGGTCGATGGCGCCGCGCGCAAAATCCGACAGCGGAATGTGCAGCACCCGGATCACCCAGCCCCACACCGCCTTCAACGGAATATATTCGCCGAACGGCACCAGATGGACCTTGTGATAGCGCTGGCTGGGCGCGCTGCCGAAGCTGATCACGCTGTTGTAGTAGGCGCCCGCAAGCGACCCGGTGGGAAGTCCGGTCAGCACGTCGCCGCCGTTTTTCCGGCCGAGGGAAATCAGCCCGTCGCGATAGGCGTCGGGGAGATCGGATTCGAACAGCGGCAGCGCGGTTTCCGGCAGCACGATCAGCTGCGCGGGCGAGGCGGCCGCCATGCGCGCGTAGCTTTCCAGCGTGGCCAGCGTTTTTTCCGGACGCCATTTCATTTCCTGCGGGATATTGCCCTGCAGCAGCGCGACCGTTGTCGGCGCGCCGTCCGGGGTGGTCCAGTCGATGCTGCGCAAGGCCTGGCCACCGACTCCCAGCGCCACGATCGCCACCGCGGCCCAGGCGCGCCGCGCCAGCGGACCGCGCGCCGTCACGCTCCACGCCAGCAGCGCCGCGACCAGCGCCAGCAGGAACGACACGCCGTAGACGCCGACCAGCGGCGCATAGCCTGCCAGCGGGCTGGCCGGCACCTGCGAGTAGCCCATCGCCAGCCACGGAAAGCCGGTGAAAAGCCAGCCGCGCACCCATTCCGTCGCGCCCCACGCAAGCGGAATCAGCAGCAGCAGACGCAGCGCGGGCGGGAGGGGGATGCGCGCCTGCAGCGCGCCGACCATTGCCGGAAACAGCGCCAGCACTGAGCAAAACAGGAAGGTCGCGAGCGCCGCCAGCCAGGTCGCCATGCCGCCGTACACCGACAGGCTGACGAACACCCAGCTCACGCCGGCAATGAAAAACCCCTGCCCCCATGCGAAGCCGGTGAGAAAGCCGGCACGCCCCGAGGCGGTGCGCATCAGCAGTCCGAACAGCACGGCCAGGCTCAGGATGGGCAAGGGCCAGACGCCGAGCGGGGCGAAGCCGGCGACGGCCAGGGTGCCAGCGAACAGGCTGAGCAGCAGCGAAGGAAAGGACGCGAGACGCATGGCGGCGAATTTATCCGCCATGGATGACAGTGAGAAGCTCAGCGCGGGGATTCAAAATCGATATGGCCGTCGATCAGCGTGTAGCGCACCCGGCCCTGCATGGGATGGCGGAGGAAGGGTGTGTTGTCGCCCTGGCTGGCCAGCGTTTTCTGGGTGACGACCCACTCCGCCGTCTCGTCGAAAATGCAGATGTCGGCGCCGCTGCCGACCGCCAGGTTGCCGCCCGGCACGCCCAGGATCTGCGCCGGCCTCCAGGAAATCAGGTCGATCGCCTGGATGAGCGGCACGCCCATTTCGCGTGCCCATTTCAGCGTCAGCGGCAGCAGCAGTTCGACCCCGGTGGCGCCCGGGGCGGATTCGCCGAACGGCACCTGTTTCACCTCCTCGTCCACCGGGGTGTGGTCGGAGCACAGCGCGTCGACGGAGCCGTCGCGCAGCGCCTCGCGGATGGCGTCGCGGTCGCGCAGGCTCCTGAGCGGCGGCACCAGGTGCAGGTGCGAATCGAAGCTGATGAGATCGTTTTCCGACAGGTGCACGTGGGTGGCGGCGACGTCGCAGGTGACGGCCAGGCCCTGTGCCTTGGCCGCGCGCACCATGGCGATGCCGTCGCGCGTCGACAGCCGTGCGATGTGAACCCGCGCACCGGTCTCGCGCGCCAACTGTAAAATCGTTGCCAGTGCCACCGTCTCGGCCAGTGCCGGAATGCCGGGCAGCCCCAGCCGCGAAGCGACGGCGCCGTCGTGCGCGACGCCACCGCGCGCCAGCGAAACGTCCTGCGGCCGCAGCCACAGGCTGAAGCCGAAGGTGGCGGCGTATTCCATCGCGCGCAACAGCACCTGGGTGTCGGTCATCGGCGCATCGGCCTGGGTGAAGGCGCGGCAGCCCGCTTCGGTCAGTTCGGCCATCTCGGTCAGCATTTTCCCTTCGAGCTTTTGCGTCATCGCGCCGATCGGATACACGCGCGGCCCCGGCAGATTCCTGGCGCGGAATTTCAGCATCTCGACCAGCCCCGGCTCGTCGAGCGGCGGGTCGGTGTCGTGCGGGCAGGCGAGCGAGGTGACGCCGCCGGCGGCGGCGGCGAGCATCTCCGATTCGAGCGTGGCGCGGTATTCGAAGCCCGGCTCGCGCAGCCGCACCGACAGGTCGACCAGGCCGGGGCAGACGACGAGGCCCGTGGCGTCGAGGGTGCGGTTGGCGTGGAAGTCGGCGGGCGCGTGGCCGTTGCCGACGATCTTGCCCGCCGCAACATAGATGTCGGCGATTTCGTCGCGCGCGCTCATCGGGTCGATCACGCGCCCGTTCTTGATAAGAATTTTCATGCGTTCCCCGCCCCCGCCAGCATCGCCATCACCGCCATCCGCACCGCAATGCCGTAGGTCACCTGCGGCAGGATCACCGACTGCGGGCCGTCGGCCACTTCGGAGTCGATTTCGACGCCGCGGTTCATCGGGCCCGGGTGCATCACGAT
>JAJYXA010000311.1 GCA_021791235.1 Pseudomonadota bacterium | reverse complement strand
GAGAGCAAGGCCGCGGCTTCGCCGTGGTCGCCGACGAAGTGCGCAAGCTCGCCGAGCAAACGGCCAAGAGCACGGCGACCATCGGCGAGGTGGTGAAGGGCATCGGCGACGGCACCGAAGACGCCATCCGCATGATCGAAGCGGCGATAGAAAAGGTCCATCACGGCGAACAGCTCGCCGCCACCGCGGGCGGCACCATCATGGAAATGTCCCGGGGGGCGGGCAAGGTGCTCGTCGGCGTTTCCGACATATCCGCCAGCATCCGCGAGCAAAGCGTTACCAGCAGCGAGATCGCGGCCCAGGTCGAGCGGGTCGCGCAAATGGCGGAGGACAACAAGACCTCCATCATGCGCGTGGATGATTCGGCGAAGACGCTCAAATCCCTGTTCGTCAATCTCAAGAAACTGACCGACTCGTTCAAATTGTGATCGAGGCCGGCGGCCTCGATAAGGAGCAGGAAACATGTCGTTCGCATCGCGCCAGGCCCGCATCGGCGAACCGGCGCAGGAAGCCCGGCACAATAGGGATCGGGAGTCGCAATTGAAATCCCGGTCCGGCTGAGCAGCCATGAAGAAGACCATGCCGGTCCTGAATACGCCTGCCCGACTGGTGGTCGCGGTGGGCCTGATCATGCTGGTGAGCGAACTGCTGGATCTCCAGGCGCGCGGACGGAAGCGTGAGTCGCTGGCCGGCTCGGGGGAACTCCATGGCCTGAGGGACGCCTTGCTCGAACGCTTGCAGACGCTGTCGGCCAGCGCCGAAAATCTGAAACCCGGCCAGTTCGAATTGACCACCTGCTGATCGATCACCGAGGGACGAAAATGGCAACGCATATCCGCGCCGGGGAGACCGGCCAATGACGAAGAACGAAGCCTCCAGACCGGTCCGGCACTTCCTGAAGCGGACGCTCCTGTCCATCGTCGGCGAGATCGCCGATCGCCGCATGTATCTCGCCAAGCAGGGCGGCAAGGACCGCGTGGTGTGCGAGGAAGGCTGATCGCTTTCGGATCCTCCCGAGCCGGCAAATATTGCCCGATGCTTCGGGGCATCGCTCATGCCGCCCCGCCCTTGGCCAATTCCGTCCATTCCTCATCGGTGAACACGCGCGATCGCGTGTGGAAGGCTTTTCCTTCGGGACCTTCGAGTGAGAAGGTGCCGCCGGTGCCTTCGATCACGTCGATGATCAGTTGGGTATGTTTCCAGTATTCGTACTGCGACTTGCTCATGTAGAAAGGACAGCCGCCGATGTCCCCGAGATAGACGTCGCCGGCGCCTATGGTCAGTTCGCCGGGCAGGTAACAGTTGGCGGCGCTGTTGTCGCAGCAGCCGCCGGACTGGTGGAAGAAAACGGGGCCATGCTTCTTCTTGAGGAATTCGATCAATTCGAGGGCCGTTTCAGTGGCGATGACTTTCTCGACCATGTTTGTCTCCATGAAAAATGGGGCGGTCGCCCGCCCCCCGAAAGCCCAATGCAGCATTGAGCGGAGGATCAGAAGAATCCCAGCTTCTGTTCGGCGTAGCTGACCAGGAGGTTCTTGGTCTGCTGGTAGTGGTCGAGCATCACCTTGTGCGTTTCGCGGCCGATGCCCGATTCCTTGTAGCCGCCGAAGGTGGCGTGGGCCGGATAGGCATGGTAGCAGTTGGTCCAG
Organism: Pseudomonadota bacterium; assembly: GCA_021791235.1. The sequence continues at coordinate 3,368 of JAJYXA010000311.1, read as the reverse complement.
ACACGGCCGGCCTTGATGGCGCGGCCCATGCGGTAGGCGACGTTGCCGTTGCGGCTCCAGACACCGGCGCCCAGACCGTACAGGGTGTCGTTGGCGATGGCCAGCGCTTCCGCTTCGTCCTTGAAGGTGGTCACGGCGAGCACCGGCCCGAAGATTTCTTCCTGGAAGATGCGCATCTTGTTGTGGCCCTTGAACAGGGTCGGCTGGACATAGTAGCCCCCGGCGAGATCGCCAGCGACTGGTGCCTGGCCGCCGCCGATCAACACCTGGGCACCCTCCTGCTTGCCCAGATCCAGGTAGGACATGATCTTGGTCATCTGTTCCTTGGAGGCCTGGGCGCCGAGCATGGTGTCGGTGTCCAGCGGATTGCCCTGTTTTATCGCCTTGACGCGGGCCAGGCAGCGTTCCATGAACTTGTCGTAGATGGACTCCTGGATCAGCGCGCGCGAGGGACAGGTGCACACTTCGCCTTGGTTGAAGGCGAACAGGACCAGGCCTTCGATCGCCTTGTCGAGGAAGCCATCGTCCTTGTCCATGACGTCGGCGAAAAAGATGTTGGGCGACTTGCCGCCGAGTTCCAGCGTCGCCGGGATCAGGTTGTTGGCGGCGGCTTGGGCGATGACGCGGCCGGTGGAGGTGGAGCCGGTGAAGGCGATCTTGGCGATGCGCTTGCTGGTGGCGAGCGGCAAGCCGGCTTCGCGGCCGTAGCCGTTGACGATGTTGAGTACGCCCGGGGGCAGCAGATCGGCGATCAGTTCGGTCAGGATCAAGATGCTGATTGGGGTCGATTCGGCAGGCTTGAGCACCACGCAGTTGCCGGCCCCGAGCGCGGGAGCCAACTTCCAGGCCGCCATCAGGATCGGGAAATTCCAGGGAATGATTTGGCCAACGACGCCGAGCGGCTCGTGAAAATGGTAGGCGACGGTGTTCTCGTCGAGATCGCTGAGTGCGCCTTCTTGAGCCCGGACGCAGCCGGCGAAATAGCGGAAGTGATCGACGGTGAGCGGGATATCGGCATTCAGTGTCTCGCGGATCGGCTTACCGTTATCGACGGTCTCGGCATAGGCCAATAATTCGAGGTTGGCTTCGATGCGGTCGGCGATCTTGAGCAGGACGTTGGCGCGATCGGCCGGCGCCGTCTTGCCCCACTTGTCGGCGGCGGCATGCGCCGCGTCGAGCGCCAGTTCGATGTCGCCGGCGCCGGAGCGGGCGGCTCGAGTGTAGGGCTTGCCGTTGATCGGGCTGATCACGTCGAAATATTCGCCCTTGACCGGGGCAAGCCACTTGCCGCCGATGAAGTTATCGTATTTGGCCTTGAACTGAACTTTGGCGCCAGCGCTACCGGGTGCTGCGTAAATCATGGGGTTCTCCTCCTGTAGGTTTATTGGCGTGGCAGACAACCGCGCCTGTCCTCAGTTCGCAGGGAACGTGCCATGATCGAAGAAATCTTAAGCTACTGTTTTCATGCGGCAGCGGGAATCTTGCGCTGTGTCACGCCCATGAGCATGACGTCCCGCCCTGGCGCACTGTCACGAATTGACACAGTTGCCGGCCATAGTGTGCGGAAGTCTTGCGTCTCGTTATGTGGCCGCGTATGGTTACGACCAAACCTTCGTCAAAAGGTGAAGCGCATAACTGGAGGAGAGCAACATATTGACCATGCCCACGGGTACGGCATTGCGGCAAGCGCGGACCCAGCTAATCGAACGTGGCGAAGTGCCGCCCGCGACGCTCGTCGGTCCAGCGGTCGCGCGCTCTTGGCGCCGTTGTCTCGATGCGGGCTTGGCGCCTATCGGCCGTCTGCCAGATGCGCCCCATTTGAATGGGCTCCAGTTCGTCCGCGTCGCCGATCGGCAGCGGGAATTGTTGGCTCATTCGCGGCCGGTGATGGAATACCTGCACGCCCAGACACGCAATTCCGGCAGCCTGATTCTTCTTGCCGACGATCGCGGGATGGTGCTGCGCACCTTGGGCGACAGCGATTTTCTCGGCCGTGCCGAACGCGTGGCCCTGATGCCGGGGGCCTCCTGGCATGAGCGCCATCGCGGCACCAATGCGATCGGCACGGCGCTGGCAGAAGCCAGCCCGGTTGTCGTGCATGGCGCCGAGCATTTTCTCGACCGCAACGGTTTCCTGACCTGCGCTGCCGCCCCGGTGATGGCGCCGGACGGCCGGCTGCTTGGCGTGCTGGATATTTCCGGAGACCAGCGCGGGCGCCATCCGCACACCTTCGGTCTGGTGCGCGCGGCGGCGCAGATGATTGAAAACCGCCTGTTCGATGCGCGTCATGGGGACGCGCTGCGCATCCGTTTTCATCCGCTTGCCGAAGGGATCGGCACCGTCGCCGAAGGTGTCGCCGCTCTCTCGGAGGATGGCTGGATCGTCGGCGCCAATCAGGCGGGCCTGAGCTTGCTGGGTTTGTGTCCGGCCGATCTCGGTGCGACCTCGATTGCACGCGTGCTGCAATTGCGCCCGGAGGACCTCGACGATTGGGGACGCAGGCGCGGCGGCGAAACGATGCCGGTCATGCAGCGCACGGGCAATCGCTTGTTCGTGCGCGTCGAACCGGGGCGCGGAGCGATTCGGGTGGCCGTACCGCGTACGCCCGATGCGCCGACAGATGCGCTGTCAAAGCTCGATTCCGGGGATACGAAGCTGAAATTCTCCCTCGACAAGGCGCGCCGCGTCATTGGCAAACCCATTGCACTCTTGCTCCAGGGGGAATCGGGAGTGGGCAAGGAGGTCTTCGCCAAGGCCTTCCATGACGCCGGGCCGCGCCGGGCCAAACCCTTCATCGCCCTGAATTGCGCCACCTTCCCGGAAAACCTGATCGAAACGGAACTCTTCGGTTATGTTCCTGGCGCTTTTTCCGGAGCGCGCAAGGAGGGCTGCCCTGGTCGTATCCGCGCAGCGCACGGGGGCACCCTGTTTCTCGATGAAATTGGCGATATGCCCCACGCGCAGCAATCGCGACTGCTGCGCGTGTTACAGGAACGCGAAGTGGTACCGGTCGGGGGAGGCACAGCGGTTGCGGTGGACTTCGTTCTGGTCTGCGCCACGCATCGCAATCTGAAAGCGGAAATGGAAGCCGGGCGCTTCCGGGCCGATCTTTACTACCGGATCAACGGCCTGACTTTGGTGCTCCCCTCCCTGCGCGAGCGCAATGACTTCGCCGCTTTGACGGCGCGAATGCTCAGAGAAATGGCTCCCGACCGCGACGTTTCCTTGTCCGAGGCGCTTGCCTCCGCCTTTGCCCATTACGCCTGGCCCGGCAACCTGCGCCAGTTGGCCAACGCGCTGCGTACGGCCTGTGCGCTGCTCGATGACGGCGAGACGCAAATCGGTTGGCAGCATCTGCCCGAAGATCT
>JAJYXA010000515.1 GCA_021791235.1 Pseudomonadota bacterium | reverse complement strand
TGCACGCCCTTGACGCGCAGGGTGCCAGACAGCGAGCCGCGGCGGCCGTTCTTGATGGTGTCGCCGAATTCGGCGGCGCTGGTGGGCTCGCCGACGATGCAGTAGTCGAGCAACTCATTGCGCGCCTTCAGCACCTCGACGACCTTCACCGTGCCGTCGGTGGCGGGGCCTTCCTCGTCGGAGGTGAGCAGGAAGGCGATCGAGCCGCTGTGTCCGGGATGCGCGGCGACGAAGCGCTCGGTGGCGGTGACGAAGGCGGCGTCCGAGGTTTTCATGTCCGCCGCGCCGCGCGCGTAGAGCTTGCCATCGCGCACCGTCGGTTCGAAGGGATCGGACAGCCATTGATCGAGCGGGCCGGTCGGCACCACGTCGGTATGGCCGGCGAAACAGACCACCGGGGCTGCCGTGCCCTTGCGTGCCCACAGGTTGTCGACGCCGTTGTGGCAATGGCGCTCGATGTGGAAGCCGAGCTTTTGCAGGCGGGCGGCGATGAGATCGTGGCAGCCGGCGTCGTCGGGGGTCAGCGATTTTCGCTTGAGCAGTTCGACGGCGAGTGCCAAGGTTTCATTGGCAAGGATTCCATCCTTGGGCGTTTCATTGGCCATGCAGTTTCATTCTCCGAACAGGGCTTGATATTGTTCTTCGGCAAAGCCGAGATGATACGTGCCATCGCGTTCCAGCACCGGCCGCTTGATCACGCTGGGCTGGACCTGCATCAGCGCAATGGCGCCGGCCTCGTCGCCGGCGGCCGCCTTTTCCGCATCCGACAGCTTGCGCCAGGTGGTGCCGCGCGTATTGACCAGCGCCTGCCAGCCGGTTTGCCTGATCACGTTCCGCAGCCACTCCGCATCGACACCCTGTTTCTTGAAATCATGGAAGGCGGCATCGTGCGCATGGTCGGCAAGCCAGGCACGCGCTTTTTTGACCGTGGTGCAGTTGGGAATACCGTAGAGCTTCATGTTGTTCTGTCGCCCGGCGTCGGAATTGGCCGCGCATGGACGTAAAATCTGGAAATACAAGACACGATTCTACCTGACCCGATGCATCCCGCCGTTCATTCCCATGCCGCCCCGCCTCCCGCCGGCGAACCCAGCCTGCGTTCCATCGGTCGCCTGTTCCCGTATTTGTGGGAATTCCGCGGTCGCGTGCTGGTGGCGCTGGCGCTGCTGGTCGGCGCCAAGCTGGCGTCGGTCGCGGTGCCGCTGGTGCTGAAGGACATCATCGATGCGCTCGACAAGCCGCGCGCCGAACTGGTGCTGCCGCTGGCCTTCATCCTCAGTTATGGCCTGCTGCGCTTTGCCAGCACCACCTTTGCCGACCTGCGCGACGTGGTGTTCGCCAAGGTCACGCAGCGCGCGATGCGCCGTATCAGCATGGCGGTGTTCCAGCACCTGCACGCGCTGTCGCTGCGCTTTCATCTGGAGCGGCAGACCGGCGGCATCACGCGGGACATCGAGCGCGGCTCCAAGGCGCTCTCCAGCCTGGTCGGCTATCTGCTGTTCCGCATCACGCCGACGGTGCTGGAAATCCTCATGGTGGCGGTCATCCTGTTCGTCAAGCTCGACTGGGTGTTCGGGGTGATCACGCTCATCACGCTGGCGGCCTATATCGGATTCACCGTCACCATCACCGACTGGCGCACGCAGTTCGTGCGGCGCGCCAACACGCTCGATTCCGAAGCCTACGGCCGCGCCATCGACAGCCTCTTGAACTACGAGACGGTCAAATATTTCGGCAACGAGAAATACGAGGCGGAGCGCTACGACAAGAGCCTCGTCGAGTGGGAAAAGATGGCGCTCAAGTCGCAGCGCTCGCTGGGCATGCTGAACGCCGCGCAGGCCGGCACGATTGCCATCGGCGTCACCCTGATGGTGTTGCGCGCCGCCAACGGCGTGGTCCACGGTACGCTGACGCTGGGCGATCTGGTGATGGTCAATGCCTTCCTGCTGCAGATGTTCCAGCCCTTGAGTTTCCTCGGCGTGATGTACCGCGAGATCAAGCAGTCGACCACCGACGTCGAGCGCATGTTCGCGCTGCTGCACCGGCCGCGCGAGGTCGAGGATGCGAAGGACGCGCGCGCGCTCGACGTGATCGCGGGCGAGGTGAGGTTCGAACACGTGAATTTTTCCTACAATGCCGACCGTCCGATCCTGCACGATGTGAGCTTCACCATCCCGGCTGGAAAGACGGTGGCGGCGGTGGGTTCCAGCGGCGCCGGCAAGTCTACGCTGGCCCGGCTGCTGTTCCGCTTCTACGACGTCGGCGCGGGCAGCATCCGCATCGACGGCCAGGACATCCGCCAGGTCACGCAGGACAGCCTGCGCGCCGCCATCGGCGTGGTGCCGCAGGACACCGTGCTGTTCAACGACAGCATCTACTACAACATCGCCTACGGTCGCCCCGACGCCAGCCGCGACGAGGTGATCGAAGCCGCGCGCGCCGCGCACATCCTGCACTTCATCGAAAGCCTGCCGCAGGGCTGGGACACGGTGGTGGGCGAGCGTGGGTTGAAGCTCTCGGGCGGCGAAAAGCAGCGCGTGGCGATCGCCCGCACCCTGCTGAAGAATCCAGCGATACTTATATTGGATGAGGCAACCTCGGCACTCGACACCAAGACCGAAAAGGCCATCCAGGCCGAACTGCTGGAAATCGCGCGCAGCCGTACCAGCCTCATCATCGCCCACCGCCTCTCCACCGTGGTCGAGGCCGACGAGATCCTGGTGATGGAAGGCGGCCGCATTGTCGAGCGCGGACGGCATCCCGAGTTGCTGGCGAAGAACGGCGTCTACGCCCACATGTGGGCGCTGCAGCAGCAGGCCGAAGAGGAGACCGTCTGATGGCCGTCCCTTCGACTCGGCTCAGGACGGGCCCTTCGGCGGGGCTCAGGACGGGCCCTTCGGCGGGGCTCAGGACGGGCCCTTCGGCGGGGCTCAGGGCAGGCATGTTGCAGCCCGGCGTGCGCCGGCGCGAAGTGTGGGCGTGGGCGATGTACGACTTCGCCAATTCGGGCTACACGACGGTCGTCATCACCGCCGTGTTCAGCGCCTATTTTGTCGCCGCCGTGGCCGGCAACGCGCCGTGGGCGACCTTCGTCTGGACGCTCGCCCTGTCGGTTTCCTACGCGCTGGTGGTGCTGACCGCTCCGCTGATCGGCGCCCATGCCGACGCCCATGCCAACAAGAAAATGCTGTTGTGGCTGACCACGCTGGGTTGCGTCGGGTTCACTGCACTGCTGTATTTTGCCGTGCCGGGGGCGCTGGCGCTGGCCATCGTGGGGCTGGTGCTGTCCAATTATTTCTTCGGCACCGGAGAAAACCTGATCGCCGCCTTCCTGACCGAACTCGCGCGCCCGCGTGCGCTGGGCCGGGTGTCGGGCTGGGGCTGGTCGCTCGGCTATGTGGGCGGACTGGTGTCGCTCGGCGCGAGTCTCGCCTACATCAGTTGGGCGCAGGCGCGCGGGCAGGGGGCGACGGCCTTCGTCCCGGTTTCCATGCTGATCACGGCCGCGCTGTTCCTGCTGGCGAGCCTGCCCACCCTGTTGCTGCTGCGCGAGCGTGCGCTGCCGCAAACCGGCCGTTCTGCGCGCAGCGCCTGGGCGCAGGTGCGGCACACGCTGGGCCATCTCGAACGCCTGCCCGACCTCAAGCGCTTCCTGATCTGCACCGTGCTGTACCAGGCTGGCATCCAGGCCGTCATCACGCTGGCCGCGATCTACGCCAACCAGGCATTCCACTTCAGCACCCAGCAAACCATCCTGCTGGTGCTGGTGGTCAACATCACGGCGGCCGCTGGCGCGTTCGTGTTCGGCCACGTGCAGGACCGCATCGGCCACGTGCGGGCCATCACCTGGACGCTGATCGGCTGGATTGCCATGGTGCTGCTGGCCTGGGCCGCACCCGACCAGCGCATGTTCTGGGTCGCGGCCAATCTGGCGGGGCTGTGCATGGGCGCCTCGCAGTCGGCGGGGCGTGCCATGGTGGGGCTGCTGGCCCCGCCGTCGCAGGAGGCCGAGTTTTTCGGGCTGTGGGGCCTGGCGGTCAAGCTGGCATCGATTATCGGTCCGCTGACCTATGGCGCCAGCAGCTGGATCACCGGTGGCGACCACCGCCAGTCGCTGCTCATCACTGGCAGCTATTTCGTTGCCGGGTTGTGGACGCTGCACGGCGTGAAGGCGGCGCGCGGCCATCGTGCGGCGCGGCGGTTTGCCCGTGTCGCCACTTGAATCATGGCGGCGTTCACGATCATCGAAACCGACTGGACCCGCGATGCGGCGCGCCTCGGCGCAGTCCGGCGCGCGGTGTTCATCGACGAGCAGGGCGTTCCGGAGGCGATGGAGTGGGACGAATACGATGCCGTCTCGGCGCACTGGCTCGCCATTGCCGAGGATGGCTCGCCCATCGGCTGCGCCCGCCTGCTGCCCGACGGGCATATCGGACGCATGGCGGTGCTGCCGGCCTGGCGCGGGCGCGGCGTAGGCCGGGGCTTGCTGGCCGCGGTCCTGCACGCGGCGCAGGCACGCGGACACCGGACGCTGAGGCTCAGTGCGCAAACGCACGCGGCCGGGTTTTACGCGCGCGCAGGATTTGCCGCCATGGGCCCGGAATATGAAGAAGCCGGGATTCCGCACTTGGCCATGCAGAAAACCCTGCGCTGATTGCGTCAGGGTCAGCGCATGAGTACATGCGCGTTAACTGATAGAGTTCGCAATTCATCAACTACGATTGATACAGATCGGCAGCAAGCCGGCTCATGGATAGAATCCGCATCGCGCGGTCGCAACAGGGATAAACAGGAATATGGCACCAACCACACTCAGGGCAGGCCCTTCGACAGGGCTCAGGGCAGGCGTTGTCGGGGCGGGTATCGCCGGCGCGAGTTGTGCCGGCACGCTGGCCGCCGCAGGCTGGGACGTCGAGGTGTTCGACAAGGCGCGCGGCGCGGGCGGACGCCTGTCGGTCCGGCGTACGGAACAGGGCTGGGCCACGCTCGGCACGCCCTTCATTTCGGCCAAGCGCGAGCCTT
>JAJYXA010000363.1 GCA_021791235.1 Pseudomonadota bacterium | reverse complement strand
TACCGCTCACCGGCGGCCGCTCGATCGCGGTCGACCCGCGTTTCATTCCGCTCGGCGCACCGGTCTTCCTCGCCACCACCCATCCCGACTCGCCGCTGCCGCTGAACAGGCTGGTGATGGCGCAGGACAGCGGCGGCGCCATCCGCGGCGGCGTGCGCGCCGATTTCTTCTGGGGCTTCGGCAACGCGGCAGGCGAACTCGCCGGCCGCATGAAACAGCGCGGCCGCATGTGGGTGCTGCTGCCCAGGACATGGCCTGAGATGGCCTCAACGCCCAACAGGCGGAACCCGAAAAACTAGCGCAGCTACCAAAGAGAGGTGTTTTGCACCGTCTTCATGGACCTCACCGGGGCCCCGGAAGACGGGGGTGTCGATTGAATCAAAGCTGGCGCATGAAAGCCACCAGGTCCTGCTTCTCTGCCTCGGTCAGCCTGGTTTCGAGTACCAGGTTGAAAAACTCCACCGTATCCTCCAGCGTCAGCAACCGGCCGTCGTGCAGATAAGGCGGCGAATCCTTGATGCCGCGCAGGGTGAAGGTCTTGATCGGGCCATCCATATTGGCCATGCGCCCGTTCACCATTTGCGGCTTGAAGAAGCGTTCGGTCTTCAGGTTGTGCATCAGGTTGTCGGTGTAGTACGGCGCGGCATGGCAACTCGCACACTTCGCCTTGCCGAAGAAGAGCTCCTGGCCGCGCATCTCGGAGGCCGTCGCCTTCTTCGGATCGAGCTTGCCGTCGACCCCCAGCTTGGGCGCGGGCGGGAAGTCCAGAATCTCCTGGAATTCGGCCATCGCGTGGACCTGGCTGCCACGCTCGAGGGGGTTGGCCCCTTTCTTGGTGGCGATCACCGGGTCGCCGTCGAAATAGGCGGCGCGCTGCTCGAACTCGGTGAAATCCTCGACCGTTTTCAGCGCGCGCTGCGAGCCGAACAGGCGCTGGATATTCACGCCCCGTAGCGACGGCGTGTCGATCCGGTGACGGAATGCCTGCGGCCGGATATCGCCCACCAGATGCGTCGAGGCATTCGAGTGGCCGTTGGCGTGGCAATCGAAGCAGACCACGCCACGGCTGGGGCGTTCCGAGCGGCGGTCCTCGGTCTGGTTGAACTGCTGTTGCGGGAACGGCGTCACCAGCAATCGCACCCCCTCGATCTGTTTGGGGTTCAGGATGCCGTTGAACAGTTCGTAGTAGTTGTCGATCGTCACCAGCTTGCCTTTCGATACGTCGCCAAGGTCGGGCCGGGTGGTCAGAAAGATCGGCGCGGGAAAATCCGGCAAGAAGTGGTCGGGCAGGTCGAAATCAAGATCGAAGCGCGTCAGGTCGCGGCCTTCCTGCTTCTTGATTTCCTTGATGTGAAACTCGGGGAAGACCATGCCGCCTTCGGCGTGCTTGGGGTGCGGCAAAGGCAAAAACGCCGCCGGGAAAAAGCCCTTCTCGCGTATCTCCTCAGGTGGGGTTTGCGCGAGCATGTCCCACGTCACCCCTTTGGGCAATTTGGCGCGGACGCCTTGCTGGACCGGCTTGCCGCCAGACATTCTGATGCCTTGAGCAGGCCTGTTGGACAAATCGTAACGTGCCTCGAGCAGCGCCCGCTGGCGTTGCATGGCTGCCGGTTTCTCTCCTTTGAGGCGTGCCATGATTGAGGCGAAATCTTCATTGATATCGACCGGCGCATAGCTGGATTTCTTCTCCTCGGCCGCCGTTGCAAAGGTCACCACGCTCGCCATGGCAGCCGCTGCCAGAACCAGCCCGCCAGCGATCTTTCCTGATGTTTTGTGCTTCATTTCAAGATCTCCTCTTGGTTTCGTTGCCTGCTTCGCCAATGAAAAAACCGCAGGACCCGCCCTTGCGGTTCGAATGAAAGGCCCCTGGCCCGAGACGCCTGTACGACCCGCCGGCATAGGGCATTGCGAACCGGCAGTAGGTCAGCGTGCAGCAGAGGACAAAGGACGCGGCAGCGTGCTTCAGTCGAGCAGGTTTCGGCCTACGCAACGGCAACCATTTTATGAATGTAGACCATATCTAGCTTGTAGACTAGCTCTAAATTTTGTGGACTGGTTACGAACATCCAGAACGGATGTTCCGGCACCGGTGAGGCGCATGTGGGAAATCGGCCGAGGGCGCCACAACCGGAAACCGTTGCAGGCCCGCGTAGGAATAATCCAAGAATTTCTGTGCGCGCTGCCGCTAATGCCCCGCCTGACATGAATTCGCTCGGAAGCACTTAACCTTGCCACGATGGTAAGGTTTATAGTGAAATCATTCGCTTCAGACAGGAACCATCATGAACGCTTCCGACGCCTGTCCGCTCTCCGTAGGCATCCAGGGCATGACCTGCGCCAGCTGCGCCACGCGGGTGGAAAAAGTGCTCAAGCAGGTGCCGGGCGTGACCGACGCCACGGTCAACCTGGCGACCGAAACCGCGACGGTTTCCGGCGAGGCCGACATCGCGTCGGTGCAGCACGCCATCGAAAAGGCCGGCTTCAGCGTGCCGACCGAATCCTTGACGCTCGACATCACCGGCATGACCTGCGCGAGCTGTTCGGCGCGGGTGGAAAAAGCACTCGCCAGGGTACCCGGCGTGCTCGAGGCCAGCGTCAACCTGGCCACCGAGCGGGCGACGGTCGAGATGGCGCAGGGTGCCTCGGCGGCCACGCTGATGGCCGCCGTGGAGCGCGCCGGTTACGGCGCGCGGGTGCCCGCACCGTCAGGCGAGGCCCCCGCCGCGCCGGCGCGCGCGCTGCCCGACTGGTGGCCGGTGGCACTGGCGATGGGGCTGTCGCTGCCGCTGACTGTCCCCATGGTCGGCAGCCTCAACGGTGCGCACTGGATGCTGCCGGGCTGGCTGCAAATGGCACTGGCGACGCCGGTGCAGTTCTGGCTCGGCGCGCGTTTTTACCGCGCCGGCTGGAAGGCGCTGCGCGCCGGCAGCGGCAACATGGATCTCCTGGTGGCGGTGGGCACCAGCGCCGCGTATGGCTTGAGCGTGTATCTGCTGCTCACGCACGCCGACGCCATGCACCTGTATTTCGAAGCCTCGGCCGTGGTGATCAGCCTGGTGCTGCTCGGCAAGTGGCTGGAGGCCGCTGCCCGCCGCCAGACCACCGAGGCGATCCGCGCCCTGCAGGCGCTGCGCCCGGCCACCGCACGGGTGCGCCTCGATGACGTCGACCGCGACCTGCCGATCGACGCGATCCGCGTCGGCGACCTGGTGGTGATCCGTCCCGGCGAGCGGGTGCCGGTGGACGGTGAAGTGATCGAAGGGTCGAGCCAGGTCGACGAATCCATGCTCACCGGCGAATCGCTGCCGGTCGACAAGCAGCCGGGCGACGCGGTGACAGGCGGCGCGATCAACGCACACGGCGTGCTGGTCGCGCGCACCACGGCGGTGGGCGGCGAGACCACGCTGGCGCGCATCATCCGCCTGGTGGAAAACGCGCAGGCCGCCAAGGCGCCGATCCAGCGGCTGGTGGACAAGGTCAGCGCGGTGTTCGTGCCGGTGGTGATGGTCATTGCGCTGGCCACCTTCATCGCCTGGTGGACGCTGGGCGGCGACGCCGAAATCGCCATCCTCAACGCGGTGGCGGTGCTGGTAATCGCCTGTCCGTGCGCGCTTGGGCTCGCCACCCCCACCGCGATCATGGCCGGCACCGGCGTCGCCGCGCGCCACGGCATCCTCATCAAGGACGCCGAAGCGCTGGAACTGGCGCACAGAGTCAGCACGGTGGTGTTCGACAAGACCGGCACCCTCACCGACGGCACGCCGCATGTCGCCGCCTGCGTGGCCCTAAAGGACTCCGATCCACTAGGGACTGAAGCCCCTGTGGAATCGTATGCGGCGGATGGCAGCGACAGAAATGAAGTGCTGGCGATTGCCGCCGGGCTGCAGGCGGGCAGCGAGCATCCGCTGGCGCGCGCGGTGCTGGCCGAGGCCGCGGCGGCTTCCGTCACGCCACGGCCCGCGCACGCGCAGCAGGCCCTGCCGGGGCGCGGCATTGCCGGCGAGGCGGGGGGTGAGACGTATTGGCTCGGCAACCGCCGCCTGATGCTGGAAAACGGCGTCGACACCGCCGCGCTCGACGCCGCCGCGACCGAGCTGGAAGCCGCCGGCCGCACCGTGTCGTGGCTGGCGCGCGGCGGCGACCGCCGCATACTCGGCCTGCTGGCCTTCGGCGACGCGGCCAGGGCCGGCGCCGCCGCCGGCGTGGCCAGGCTCAAGGCCCAGGGCATCGCCACCGTGATGCTCACCGGCGACAACCGCGGCGCGGCGCTGACGGCAGCGGCGGCGCTCGGCGTCGACCGCGTGCTCGCCGAGGTGCTGCCGGCCGACAAGGCCGCCCACGTGGGCCAGTTGAAGACGGCGGGCGTCACGGTGGCGATGGTCGGCGACGGCATCAACGACGCGCCTGCGCTCGCCGCCGCCGATGTCGGCATCGCCATGTCCTCCGGCAGCGACGTCGCCATGCACACCGCCGGCATCACCCTGATGCGCGGCGACCCGGCGCTGGTGTCCGACGCCATCGATATTTCGCGGCGCACCTACGCAAAAATCCGCCAGAACCTGTTCTGGGCCTTCATCTACAACGTGGTCGGGATTCCGCTCGCGGCGCTCGGTTTCCTGAGCCCGGTCATTGCCGGCGCGGCAATGGCGTTCTCCAGCGTCAGCGTGGTGACCAACGCGCTCACGCTCAGGCGCTGGCGGCCTGCGGCGGACAAGCGATGAACATCGCCGCGCCGACCGACAGGCGCACCACCCTGGTCGCGCTCGCCCAGACCCGCCATGGCGACCACCGCCCCGACTGCCCCATCCTGCAAGGCCTCGCCGCCCCCGAAGTTTGAGCGCCCCCGCGTGGGCTCCGCCCACCCTACCCACCTTCGCATCGACCGTAGGGTGGGCGGAGCCCACCGTTGCGTCATTTGGCTGCTCCCACCCAGGGGCTAGCGCGGGCGCCCGTCCCAGTCGTACACCACCTCGATCAGCACCCGCGCGCGCACCGGCCGGCCGTTCTTTTGCGCCGGCGCAAAGCGCGCAT
>JAJYXA010000390.1:2346-5046 GCA_021791235.1 Pseudomonadota bacterium | reverse complement strand
CGCCAGCACGATGCAGTTGGTGGTGATGAGCGGAATGAAAATCCCCAGCACCAGATACAGCGGATGCACGAAGGCGTTCATCGCGAGGTCGATCACCGTGACCAGCGCGGCGATGATGAGCACGAATACCGGGATGCGGATTTCGTGCGGCACGAAGTGGCGCACGCCCGACACGGCGCCGCTGGAGGCGGCCATGACCAGCGTGGTCGCCAGCCCCAGCGACAGCGCATTCACCACGGTGCTGCTGATCGCCAGCAGCGGGCACAGGCCGAGCAGCTGCACCAGCCCGGTGTTCTGCTTGATGAGGCCGTTGTGGAACAGGCTGCGGAATTCGTTCATCGTCATCATGGGCTTTTCTCCTTGACCGGTCTGGCCTTCCTGGCGGGGGGCGGCGCGACGAATGCCGCGCGGTGCCGCGCAAAATAATCGAGCGCGCTTTTCACGGCCTTGACCACCGCGCGCGGGGTGATGGTGGCGCCGGCACGGGCGTCGAAGGCGCCGCCGTCCTTGGCGACTTTCCAGTGTTTGGGGGCCGGATGGGTGAGCGATTTTCCCGCAAACTGGTCGATCCACGCGCTCTTGGCGCGATCGATGTAATCGCCCAGCCCCGGCGTCTCGCGGTGGGCGGTGACGCGCACGCCGCTTACGGTTCCGTCCGCATCGATCCCGATCAGCAAGGCAATATCGCCGCTGTAGCCGTCGGGCGCGACGGCTTCCAGCACCACGCCGCTGAACTCGCCGCCGCGGCGCGCCAGCCACAGCGCGGAGGGCTGGCGCGTGCCCAGCAACTCGTCCGGCGGCACGCTTTGCTGGCTGGCCAGCAGGTCGTTGTCGTACAGCGCGGCAGGCAGCACCTGGCTCAGGAGCGCGCGCTTTTCGGCCAGATGGCTGCGGGTGATGGTCGGCTCGGTGCGGTCATGGGTAAAAGCCAGCATGGCGGTGCCGACGACCGCGAACACGAAGAGGATGACGCCAGTGCGCAGAGCGTTACGCAGGGCGGCTTGAATCGGTGAAGTCATGCCGGCGGCGCCCTGGTCTTTTTCGCCTCGCCATACACGCGCGGTTGGGTGTACTGGTCGATCAGCGGCACCGCAAGGTTCATCAGCAGGATCGCGAAGGCCACCCCGTCCGGGTAGCCGCCCCAGGTGCGGATGACGATGGTGAGCAGGCCGGCGCCGAAGCCGAAAATCAGCTTGCCGCGCGGCGTGGTGGCGCCCGACACGGGATCGGTGGCGATGAAGAAGGCGCCCAGCATCACCGACGGCGCGAACAGGTGGAACCACGGCGCGCCGAAGCGGCCGGCGTCGAAGAAATGCAGGAAGCCGGCGGCCAGCCAGATGCCGGCAAGAAAGGCCAGCGGCACCTGCCAGCCGATGATGCGCAAGGCCCACAGCAGCAGCCCGCCGAGCAGGAACGCGGCCGCCAGCCATTCGAAACCGGTGCCGCCGTAATGGCCGAAGATCGGCTGCGTCATGATCTCGTCCACCGTGAATTGCTGCAGCAAGCCGGTTCGCAGCGCATCCAGCGGCGTCGCCATGGTCACCGCGTCGAGCGTGGCCTTCGGCACCTCGCCGCCGAAAATCACGCTTGCGCTTTGCGCCAGCGTGAGCGGGGTACCGGTGAGCGAGAGCGGCCCCGCCCACTGCGTCATCTGCACCGGGAACGACACGATCAGCACCGCGTAGCCGACCATCGCCGGATTGAAGATGTTCTGCCCCAGTCCGCCGTACAGATGCTTGGCCACCACGATCGCGAACAGCGTGCCGGTGACGATCAGCCACCACGGCGCCAGCGAGGGCAGCGACAGCGCCAGCAGCCAGGCGGTGACGATGGCGGAGAGGTCGGTGAGGAAAGGCTTGGCCGGATAGCCGCGCGCTTTCAGCATCGCCGCTTCGGCCACGAGCGCGGTGGCGGTGGCGAGCGACAGCGTGACCAGGATGCCGGGGCCGAACAGCCAGACAGTCACCGCGATGCCGGGGAGCAGCGCGGCCAGCACCCAGGCCATGACCTGGGTGACGCTGCTGCGGTCAAGGATGAAAGGGGCGGGCATGGGTCGTTTTTTTTCCTGACGTCTGGGGAAAACGCTGATTTACCCAGTCATCGCGAGGCCCGCAGGGCCGTGGCGATCCAGGGTTCGTTGATTCAGCCGGAATTCTGGATTGCTTCGCTTCGCTCGCAATGACAAGGAATAAATTGGTCAGCATCCTTAAGGCTTCTCTTCGGATTCCAGCGGCTGGCGCGCCAGTTCGCGGATTTTAGCCCGGCGCGCTTCGATTTCCTCGATCTCGCGCTGGGTGTCGGGCGGCAGGTGGTCGACGTTCTTCGGCGCGACCTCGGCTTTTTTCGCCTGCGCGCGCGCCAGCGCGGCGGCGATCAGCGCCTTCTTCGCATCCGCATCGCCGGGGGCGGCGGCGAGTCCGGCGCGCCGTGTTTGATCCAGCGCAGCTTGCGCGCGCGCGGCCTGCGCCTTGGCGGCAAGCTTTTCGGCCTTTTCCTTTTTCTCGCGCTCCAGCCGGAACTGGCGGAATTCGTGGCGTTCGCGCGCCAGGTCGGCGGCGCGCTTTTCCTTCTCGCGCGCCCAGATTTCGCTCTTGGCGTAGCGATAGAAATCGACCAGCGGGATATGGCTGGGGCAGACGTAGCTGCAGCAGCCGCATTCGATGCAGTCGAACAGGTGGTATTCCTGTGCGCGGCCGAAGT
>JAJYXA010000390.1:0-2336 GCA_021791235.1 Pseudomonadota bacterium | reverse complement strand
CCCGCCTTGGCAAAGCGGAACAACTCCTGCGGCTGCAGCTCGGCCGGACAGACGTCGGCGCAGCGGGTGCAGCGGATGCACGGCAAGGCTTTGGGCAGCGGCGGAAACAACTCGTTTGATTGCACCAGGATGCAGTTGGTGGCCTTGACCACCGGCACCTCCAGATCGGGCATCGGCATGCCCATCATCGGTCCGCCCATCAGCACGCCGGTGGTGCCGTCGCGGTCGCCCGCCAGCGTGATCAGCGTGTGCATCGGCGTGCCGATCAGCGCCTCGAAATTCTGCGGCCGCAGCACATGGCCGGTGACGGTGACCAGCCGCGAGATCAGCGGTTCGCCGTGGCGCACCGCGCGCGCCAGCGCATGGGCGGTGCCGACGTTGAAGACCTGGATGCCGATGTCGGTGGACAGCTTGCCGGACGGCACTTCCTTGCCGGTGAGCGTCTGGATCAGCTGCTTGGCGCCGCCGCCGGGGTAGATCGCCGGCACCGCCACGACTTCAACCGCAAAGTCCATTTTCAGCGCGGCGGCCTGCATCGCGGCGATGGCTTCGGGTTTGTTGTCCTCGATGCCGACCAGGATTTCCGTGCTGCCCAGCAGATGCCGCATCACCGCCGCGCCCTGCAGGATGTCGTCGGCACGGGTGCGCATCAGCACGTCGTCGCAGGTGATCCACGGTTCGCATTCGCAGCCGTTGAGGACCAGCGTGGGGCAATGGTGCGTCGCGCCGGGGTCGAGCTTGACCGCGCTGGGGAACACGGCGCCGCCAAGACCGGCCAGCCCCAGGTCGCGCAGCCGCATGCGCAGATCGGCAGGCTCCATTGCGCGGTAGTCGAGCGGCGCGTGGTCTATCCATTCGTCGCGGCCGTCGGTTTCGATTGTGATGCACTCGTCCGGAAGACCCGAGGCGTGCGGCACGACAGCCGGGCCGATCGCGCTGACGATGCCCGAGCTCGACGCATGGACGGCGGCCGAAATATAGCCGTCCGCCGCGCCGATCAACTGGCCTTTCAATACCCGCTCGCCGACGCCGACCACCGGCTTGGCCGGGTTGCCGATGTGCTGGCGCAGCGGGATGACCAGTTTTTTCGGCAGCGGCGCGGCGTGAACCGGGCGCGTGTTCGATTCGGATTTGTGTTCGGGCGGGTGCACCCCGCCCTTGAACTTGAAGAGTTGGCGGCTCATGCGGCGTCGCGTTTGGCGTCGTTGCGGGAAGAGTCCCCTCCCAACCCTCTCCCGCTTGCGGGAGAGGGGGCAATCGCCGGGACCGGGGCGATTAATGGATGCTTCCATTTCCAGTGCGGCAGATCCTCGGCGATCGGCACCATCGAGATGCAGTCGACCGGGCAGGGCGGCAGGCACAGTTCGCAGCCGGTGCATTCGGCGGCGATGACGGTGTGCATCTGCTTGGCCGCGCCGACGATCGCGTCGACCGGGCAGGCCTGGATGCACAGGGTGCAGCCGATGCAGGTCTGCTCGTCGATGAAGGCGACCGATTTCGGCTTCGGCGTGCCGTGGGTTTCATCGAGCGGCTTGGGTTCCACGCCCAGCAGTTCGGCCAGCTTCTTTACCCCTTCCTCGCCGCCGGGCGGGCACTGGTTGATGTCGGCCTCGCCCCTGGCGATCGCTTCGGCATAGGGGCGGCAACCGGGGAAGCCGCACTGGCCGCACTGCGTCTGCGGCAGGATGGCGTCGATCTTTTCCGCCAGCGGGTTGCCTTCCACCTTGAAGCGGATCGCCGACCAGCCGAGCACCAGCCCGATCACGACCGCGATGGCGACCATCACCCCGATTGCGATCAGCATTATTTGACCAGGCCCGAGAAACCCATGAAGGCGAGCGACATCAGGCCGGCGGTGATCATCGCGATGCTGGTGCCCTTGAACGGCGACGGCACGTCGCAGGTATCGAGGCGCTCGCGGATGCCGGCGAACAGGATCAGCACCAGGGTGAAGCCGAGCGCCCCGCCGGCGCCGAAAAACAGCGATTCGACGAAGTTGTGCTGCGCCTGCGCGTTCAGCAGCGGAATCCCCAGCACCGCGCAGTTGGTGGTGATGAGCGGCAGATAGATGCCCAGCACCTGGTACAGCACCGGGCTGGTCTTGTGGATGAACATCTCGGTGAATTGAACAATCCCCGCGATCACCACGATGAACGACAGCGTGCGCAGGTAGAACAGCTCGGTGCCGAGCAGGTATTCGTTGACGAGGTAGCTCGCGCCCGACGCCAGCGTCAGCACGAAGGTCGTCGCCAGGCCCATGCCGATCGCGGTTTCCAGCTTTTTCGACACGCCCATGAAGGGGCACAGGCCGAGTATCTTGGCCATCACGATGTTGT
>JAJYXA010000348.1 GCA_021791235.1 Pseudomonadota bacterium | reverse complement strand
GCCCCGCCGAAAATCGGGCCTGCCGGGTGGATCAGCGGCAAAGGTGTTTGAGCCCCGCTCACAAAATTTAAAACAACTTAGCAAAAGCGGGGCGAGTTCTTTGCCGCCCTCCCGGCAGGTTCGGTTTTCGGGAATTCGGGGATGAGTGGGGTCGCCTTTTCTTGGGTTACTTTCTTTTGGCGAGACAAAAGAAAGTGACTAGCTGCCGGGCTACCCCCGGCCAACGGTCAGCAGTCTGACAAACCCCTTCACTACCATTGACAATCCTTCGACAAGCTCAGGGCGAACGGTGGCTAGGTAAGCGAAGAGTGCCCTACTCCACCGTAGCCGGCGCAGCCATTCTCCCCCGCCCCTCTGCCGCAAAAAACCGCTCCACCACTTCCAGCTTCCTCGTCCGCGTCATCGCCGGCAACGCATTCAGCAGCAAGCGCCCATACGGCTTGTCCGCCAGCCGCGTATCGCAGATCATCAGCACCCCCCGATCGGTCTCGGTGCGAATCAGCCGTCCCGCACCCTGCTTCAAACTGATCGCCGCATGCGGCAGCTGGTAGTCCATGAAGGGCTTGCCGCCGTTCTTCTCGGCTTGAGCGATGCGCGCGGCGACAACCGGGTCGTCGGGCGGCTGGAACGGCAGCTTGTCGATGATGACGACCGAGAGCACGTCGCCGGGCATGTCGACACCTTCCCAGAAGCTCTGGCTGCCCAGCAGCACGGCGTTGCCGGCTTTCTGGAAGCGCGCCAGCAGCTCGTTTTTTGGCGCGTCGCCCTGTACCAATAACGGATAGTCCCAGCTGCGAAACTTGAAAGCGTCGGTCAGCAGGCCGCGCGCCTTCTCCAGCGCGCGCAGGCTGGTGAAGAGGATAAAGGCGCGGCCGCGGCTGATTTCCAGAACCGGTAACGCTGCTTCAACCACGGCTTCGGTGAACTCGGGCGTGTTGGGTGCGGGCAGATTCTGCGGCACGTAGAGCACGCCCTGGCGCGAGTAATCGAAAGGGCTGTCGACACACAGGGTTTCGGCGTCCTCGATGCCCAGGCGCGTTTTCAGGTGGGTGAAGTCGCCGCCCACTGAAAGCGTGGCCGAGGTGAGTATCCACGCCTGCGCGCGCTCGGTGAGCTTGGCGCCGAACATCGCACCCACCGACAAGGGTGTGGCATGCAGCAGCAGCGAACTCAGCGTGGTTTCCAGCCAGCGCACGCGCGGATGGTCCGGGTCGTCGTCGCGCTGCCAGCTGGCCAAGGTGGCCTGCACCGCTTGCGCGCGCTCGAAGCAGTTTTTCAGGTCGGCGTCACGTTCGGCCTGGCTCTCCAGCAGCTTCACCATCTCATCCAGCCCAGTGGACAGGGTTTTCAGCGCGTCCGGCCATTTGTCATAGCGCGTCAGTTCTGTAAATGTCGATTTGACGGGATTCTGCGGGAACGCCAGACGCAGGTCGCGCGCGGCCTTGGTCATCTCTTCCGCGGCGCGGCGCAGCGCCGGGAAGTCGCCCGCCTTCACCGCCGCCAGCCGCTTGGTGTCGCCGGCCAGATCGAGCAGTTGCGCGGTCGACAGCGTTTCGCCGAAGAACTGCGCGGCGGTTTCTGCCAATTGGTGCGCCTCGTCGAGGATCACGGTGTTACAAGCCGGCAGGAGCTCGGCGACACCCTCGTCCTTCAGCCACAGGTCGGCGAAGAAAAGATGATGGTTGACCACCACCACCTCGGCATCGAGCGCGGCCTTGCGCGCCGCCATGACGAAGCAGTCCTTGTAATGGCTGCACTCGCTGCCGAGACAGGTGTCGCGGCTGGAGACGGC
Source organism: Pseudomonadota bacterium (assembly GCA_021791235.1). Next base: position 3,255 of record JAJYXA010000348.1, on the reverse strand, counting down.
GTAATGCCAGGCCGTGGCATCCTCGGGGATGCCTTCGGCCTCGGCGCGGTCGCCGCTGATGCTGGTTTCGGCAAAGCGCGCGATCTTGGCGAGCCACACGGGATCGTCGCGGTTGGCAAAACGGCCGTCGGCGAGGTTGCGCTGCAGGTGATGGTGGCAGACGTAATTGGCGCGGCCTTTCAGCAGCGCGACCTTGACCGGCGACTTGAGCGCGCGGCGCGCAGCCGGCAGGTCGCGGTGGAACAACTGGTCCTGCAGCGCCTTGGTGCCGGTGGAAATCACCACCTTGCCGCCCGACAGCAGGGCGGGAATCAGATAGGCCAGGGTCTTGCCGGTGCCGGTGCCGGCCTCGGCCAGCAGCACGCTGCTGTCGGCGACCGCACGCTCGACCGCCTCGGCCATGGCGAGCTGCTGCGGGCGGGCGCGCCAGCCTGGCAAGACTGCGGCACACGCGCCATCGGGGGAAAAGAGCTGTTTCAGATCAAACATTTTTAGGCCGGATTTCGAGACGGAGTGTAACATTCGCCCCGAGCAGAACCGTTCGCACACGCTTCAGTTTCATTAGCCTGCTGCCGTTAGTTTCATAGATTCCGTCTATCCAGCCCTGCCATGCGCATCTACCTGCTTTGCCTGCTGATCTCGGTATTTCCAGTCGCAGCGAACGCGTCCATCGTCCAGCAGGAAATGCGTCCCGGGATCCCCGCCAATGCCGAATACCTGATCGGCGAGCGCAGCAAGCCTGCCGTGCTGTTGCTGCACGGTTTTTTGCAGACGCGCGACTTTCCCACCGTGACCACGCTGGCCCGCGGCCTGCAGGATGCGGGCTATACGGTCTTGTCGCCCACCCTCAGCCTGAACATTCCCAACCGCATGCAGAGTCTGGCGTGCGAAGCGGTTCACAAACACAGCATGGATGACGATGTGGCCGAAATCGGGCGTTGGGTGGACTGGCTGAAATCGCAGGGCTATCGCTCCATCGTGCTGATCGGCCACAGTTTCGGCAGCCTGCAGTTGCTGGCTTATCTGAGCACCCATCCGGATCCGGCAGTCAAAGCCTATGTCGGCGCTTCGCTGGTCGAAGCCCAGGTCGGCACGGCATCTCGTCCGGCCCTGATCGCCCAGCTGGAAGACCGCGTACGGAACAACCGGCGTGCCCTGGTCACCCAGACCTTGTCCTTCTGCAGCAAATACACCTCGACGCCCGAAGGCCTGCTGTCCTATGTGCGTTGGGATCAGCCCCGCGTGCTGACTGCATTGAAGCAGGCACCGGTCAGGGTGCAACTCATCATGGGCGATGCGGACAGCATGCTGGGACAGGGCTGGCTGAAGGTCTTGCAGCACATCCAGACCCCCATGGTCGTTGTGCATGGGGGCAGCCATTTCATGGACGGCGAGCACGAGTTCGATTTGCTGGACCATACGCTCAAATTCCTTGCAGGCTTCCCGCAGGGAACGTCCCGATGAAATGGCCTGACGCCATTTCCATCAAGCAGATCGCCCTCGCTTTCATTACCGGGCTGCTGGTGCTGGTGAGCCTGATCGGGGGGTTTGCCGCCTACCAAACGCGTGCGGTCACCCGCAGTCTGGAGCAGCACAACCAGAATGCAGCACGATCCGAACTGACTGCGGCCGTTCAGCGTTTGTTGAACCAGACGGATAAACAGGCAACCAGCCTGGCGAACTGGGACGAAACCCGGCAACAACTGGTGCTTCCCGAGTATTACACGTACTGGCGGGACCAGCGGGTCTATGAAAGCGGCATTCTGCCCAGCCGGTTTGTCCGCGCGGCGTTGTATACCCCCTCGGGTACCCTGCTGGCCCCCGGTGCCATAAAAAACAGCCTCCCGGCCAGGTTGCCCGCAGGCGTGTCGACACATCAGGACTCAAGCTGGCTGGTCGGCGAAGCGGGCGTCACAGCCTTGTATCACGCGTTCCCGGTCTATATCGACGAGCGGCGCCAAGCCCTGCTCGGCTATGGCCTGATCCGGCTCGACTTCATGCCGGCCCTGCTGCAGCAGGAATCCCTCCATTTCACGGACATCGCCAGCGTCAGTCTGACGCTCAAACCGGGCGAAAAACTGCCTGCGTCCGAACTGTTTTCAAAACTGAAATTCAGCGCCCGTCCCGACCCCGACCGGCTCCGCTTCCAGACCATCCTGTCGCGCACGCTACTCGCGCTTTTTGTGCTCCTAATGGCCATGGCCCTGCTCGGTTTCGTCGTGTACAACCGCCTGCTGGTGCGCCCGCTGCGCCGGCTTTCGCAGGATATCGATGCCATGCAGCACGGCCGGTTCAGCCCTCATTCCTCGCGTTCGCAGGCCATGCGCATCAGCGAACTGGAAAATGTCCGCCGCTCGCTGTACGAATACCAGCTGCAATTGCGCGAACTGCACGGCTCGCTGGAACACCAGAATCGGGAATTCCACTCGCAGGCACGCCAGGATGCGCTCACCGGTTGCCACAACCGGCGCGCCTACGAAGAGGATTGGGAAAGCTTCCGCCAAGAACTGAAAACCTCGCCGCAGGGCGTGGCCTTCCTGCTGTTCGACTGCGACCGCTTCAAGACCATCAACGACACCTACGGCCACGCCAAGGGCGACCGCGTGTTGAGCATCATCGCCGATGCGCTGGTGATGGCGCTGCGCGCCAACGATCGCCTGTATCGACTCGGCGGCGACGAATTCGCCACCTTCCTGTCGCGCACCACCCCCACCCAGGCCAAGCAGATTGCGCAGCGCTGCCAGAGCCTGCTCGACGCGTCGGCCTTCAGTGATCTGGGGATCAACGAGCCGGTCGGTATCAGCATCGGCATTGCCTTCTGCGCGGCCGACGAACTCGAGCATATCGACGACCTGCCCAAACAGGCCGACATCGCCATGTATACGGCGAAGCAGCCGGGACGCACCCGTATCGCCCTGTATGGCGAGGATACCGAGCGCGCGTCGCAAACGCTGGTAGCCAGCCGCGAGACCAGCGCACTCTTCCAGGCCCTGGCCGCGCCCGGCATGCTCGAAATGCATTACCAGTCCATCCATGCCCTGCCCGGCCGCAAGGTGGATTATTACGAGGCTCTGGCGCGCATCCGCTACCACGGCGAACTCATCCAGCCGGACGCATTCCTGCCGGTCATCAACAGCCGCCGCCTGGAAGCCGAATTCGATCTGGCGGTTCTGAATCAGGTCGACCTCGACCTCTCGTCGCAGCAACTGCCATCCGGCATCGGCGTGTCGATCAACCTGTCCGCCCAGAGCATCT
>JAJYXA010000600.1 GCA_021791235.1 Pseudomonadota bacterium | reverse complement strand
AACGGCATTCCGCAGATTTCACCCTCGGCCACTGCGGTGGCCTACACGGCATCCGGCTACAAGACGGCCTATCGCGTGATGACCAACGACGCGCAGCAGGGCGCTGTGCTGGGGCACTTCGCGGTGACCAGGCTGGGCGCGAAAAAAATCGCCATCATCGACGACCGCACCGCCTATGGGCAGGGATTGGCCGACGAAGTGGAAAAGGCGGCCAAGGCGGCGGGGGGCGAAGTGGTGGCGCGCGAATACACGTCCGACCGCGCGACCGACTTCATGGCGATCCTCACCTCGATCAAGGGCAAGTCGCCCGACCTGGTGTTCTTCGGCGGCATGGATCCGCAGGCCGCGCCCATGGTCAAGCAGATGAAGCAACTCGGGTTGACGGCGAAGTTCATGGGCGGCGACGGCGCGCAGACGCCCAAGTTCATCGAGCTGGCCGGCGCCGACGCCGAGGGCGCGCTGGCATCCAACCCCGGTCTGCCGCTCGACGCGATGCCGGGCGGCAGCGCGTTCAAGGCCAAGTTCGAAGCCAAATACGGCAAGATCCAGAACTATTCCCCCTACGCCTACGACGCCATGCATGTGCTGGTCGACGCCATGAAGCGCGCCGACTCCAGCGATCCCGCCAGGTATCTGGCCGAACTGCCCAATACCGACTATCAGGGTGTGACCGGACGGATCCGTTTCGACGCCAAGGGCGATATCACCGGCGGTGCGGTCACGCTGTACCAGGTGAAGGATGGCAAGTGGGTGACGCTGGAAACGGTGATGAGCGGGGTGAAATAGCCAGACTGTGGTGTCGGCGAGCAGCGGAAAGCCAAAACCTTTCTTTGCCCCGGCCGCATTTAATGAATACAGCAAGTTAAGTTCGACGAAGCGGATAGAGAACCGAACATCGAATACCAGCAGGTACTCAAAGATCTTCGGGCGCTTGGCAGGGCTGGTGATGACGTTTCAAAAATGAAAGCATCTCTGGTGAAATCGCAGCGAGCCCGGCTAGCGTTCCGTGACGCGGATTGCGATGCGGTTTACGAGAACTACTTGGTGGAAGTATCCGAAACGTGGCGTACTTTGACTGCATGGAAAAGCATACGAGACAACGTATAGAAGCGCTTCGCTACTTCATTGGGCCATAGCCAGTAAGCGCTTTAGCCTGCACGCATGTAGCACTTGTGTGCTACATTAAGCACTTTGATACAGGAGCCCCCATGTCTACAACCACTATCCGTTTGCCGGAAGACCTGAAAGCCCGCGTGACTGTTGCCGCGAAACACGCGGGCACGACTTCGCATAATTTCATCCTCGAAGCCATCGCGGAGAAGGCGGATCAAGCTGAGCGGCAAGGTGGCTTCAATCAACTTGCGGACACGCGTTATGCGCAACTCCTCGCCACCGGGAAGACGATCCCCTGGGATGAAATGCGCCGCTATCTCGAAGCCCGTCTTGCGGGCAAGACCGCGACTCGACCGGTTACCAGAAAGCTTGTCCGCTGAGGATGTCGAGGGTTGAATTGGCACCCGAGGTCGGGGAAGATTTCGAACGCATTTTCGACCACCTTGCCCAATTTGATGTGCCGAATATTTCGTTGCGGCTCCAGGAGATCATTCAGGCGATAGCCGTACTTGAACACAACCCACTGATCGGAAGACCGGTTAATGCACTTAATGACGACAAGCGGGAACTGATCATCGGCCGCCACGCGCGTGGCTATGTTGCCTTGTATCGTTATATCGCTGAAATCGATACAGTCTTCGTCCTCGCGCTGCGCGGGCAGCGCGAGGTGGGCTACTCGAAATAACTAATGGACATCCTCCTGCAGCAACTCATCAACGGCTTGGTGCTGGGCAGCGTCTACGCGCTGGTGGCGCTGGGCTACACCATGGTGTACGGCATCCTCGAACTCATCAATTTCGCCCACGGCGAAATCACCATGATGGGGGCGATGGCGGCTCTGGCGGTGATCGGCGCGCTCGCGCTGGCGGCGCCCGGCCTGCCGGGCGTGCTGATGCTGGGGGCGGGGCTGGCAGTGGCGATTCCGGTGTGCATGGCGCTGGGCCTGCTGATCGAGCGCGTCGCCTACCGTCCGCTGCGTCGCGCGCCGCGCCTGGCGCCGCTCATCACGGCGATCGGCGTGTCGATCATCCTGCAGAACGTCGCCATGCTGATCTGGGGCAAGCAGTACATCCCCTTTCCCGCCATATTGCCGCAGGGGCGGCATGAAGTGCTCGGCGCGCACATCACCGATGTGCAGATCGCCATCCTGCTGCTGACCATGAGCATCATGTCGATGCTGATCCTGGTGGTGCAGAAAACCCGGCTCGGCCGCGCCATGCGCGCCACCGCGCAATCGCGCCAGGTGGCGAGCCTGATGGGGGTGGACGTGAACCGGGTGATCGCGTCGACCTTCGTGATCGGCTCGGCGCTGGCGGCGGTGGCCGGGGTCATGGTCAGCGCGTATTACGGCCTGGCGCACTACTACATGGGCTTCCTGCTCGGCCTCAAGGCCTTCTCGGCGGCGGTGCTGGGCGGCATCGGCAACCTGGGCGGCGCGATGCTGGGCGGCCTGCTGCTGGGGCTGATCGAGTCGTTCGGCGCGGGCTATATCGGCGACCTGACCGGCGGCTTCCTCGGCAGCCATTACCAGGACGTGTTCGCGTTCTTCGTGCTGATCGCGGTGCTGGTGTTCCGCCCGTCGGGCCTCCTGGGAGCGCGCGTTGCCGAGCGTGCCTAGGTTGAACGGGACACAGCCGCGCTGGCTCGTCTTTTCCCTGCTGGCGCTGGGGCTGGCGCTGCTGCCGTCTCTGGTCGACGCCGGGCTGGGGCGCTCGTGGGTGCGGCTGCTCGACCTGGCGCTGCTGTATGTGATGTTGGCGCTGGGGCTGAACATCGTCGTCGGCTATGCCGGCCTGCTCGATCTCGGCTACGTCGCGTTTTACGCGCTGGGGGCCTACGTCTACGCCTGGCTCGCCAGTCCGCACTTCGGCCTGCACCTGCCGTTCTGGGCGATCCTGCCGCTGGGCGCGGCGCTGGCCGGGCTGTTCGGCGTGTTGCTGGGCACGCCCACCCTGCGGTTGCGCGGCGACTACCTCGCCATCGTCACGCTCGGCTTCGGCGAAATCATCCGCATTTTCATGAACAACCTGAATGCGCCGGTCAACCTCACCAACGGCCCGCAGGGCATCAACCTGATCGACCCGGTGCGCCTCGGCAGCGTCAGCCTGAGCCAGCCGTATGAGCTCTTCGGCTACACCTTCACCGGCGCGCATCTCACCTATTATCTGTTTTTGGTGCTGACGCTGGCGGTGATTTTCATTTCGATGCGGCTGGAAAATTCGCGCATCGGGCGCGCCTGGGTGGCGATCCGCGAGGACGAGATCGCCGCCGCCGCGACCGGCATCAACACGCGCAATCTCAAGCTCTTGGCGTTCGCCATGGGCGCCACCTTCGGCGGGCTGGCGGGCGGGCTGTTCGCCAGCTTTCAGGGCTTCATCAGCCCCGAATCGTTCAATCTCATGGAATCGATCATGATCCTGTGCATGATCGTGCTCGGCGGCATGGGGCACATCCCCGGCGTGATCTTCGGCGCGCTGCTGCTGACGCTGCTGCCCGAGGCGCTGCGCTACACCGGCGACTGGCAGCGCGATCTGTTCGGCCAGATCTACGTCGACCCGGCGGATCTGCGCATGCTGCTGTTCGGCCTGGCGCTGGTTGCGGTGATGCTGTATCGCCCCGCCGGGCTCATTCCCTCGGCGCGTCGCCGCCAGGAATTCGCCGACGCGAAGGGATGAGCGCGATCAATCGGTTTGGGCTCAGCGTTCGCCCCCTCTCCCGCACGCGGGAGAGGGTTGGGGTGAGGGAGCAAAGCGCATGAGCGCTTTGCTGACTGTTTCTGGTGTTAGCAAGGCGTTTGGCGGCTTGCAGGCGCTATCCGACATTTCGCTGCAGGTTCACGCGGGAGAAATTTTCGGCCTGATCGGCCCCAACGGCGCGGGCAAGACCACCCTGTTCAACGCGCTCACCGGCTTGTACTCGATCGACCGCGGCGAGATTCGTCTCAACGACGCCCGCCTCGACGGGCGGCCGCCGCACCAGGTATTGCACGCGGGGCTTGCGCGCACCTTCCAGAACATCCGCCTGTTTGCCGAGATGACCGCGCTCGAAAACGTGCTGGTCGGGCGCCACGCGCGCACCAAGAGCGGCGTCGTCGGCGCGGTGCTGCGCCTGCCCGGCACGCGCCGCGAAGAGGCCGACTCGCGCGAACGCGCCCATGCCCTGCTGCGCCGCGTGGGCATCGCGCAGCACGCCGGGCGCCTTGCCAGGAACCTGCCCTACGGCGACCAGCGGCGGCTCGAAATCGCCCGCGCCCTGGCGACCGAACCGAGCCTGCTGGCGCTCGATGAACCAGCCGCCGGGACGAACAAGGCCGAACGCGCGGCGCTGCGCGAGCTGCTGCTGCAACTGCAGGCCGACGGGCTGACGCTGCTGCTGATCGAACACGACGTGAAGCTGGTGATGGGGCTGTGCACCCGGCTGGCGGTGCTCGACTACGGCGTGAAAATCGCCGAAGGCGCCCCCGACGTGGTGAGCCGCGACCCCAAGGTCATCGCCGCCTACCTTGGGGATGAGGCGATATGAGTTTTGGAAAAACCCATTCACCACAGAGACACAAAGACACAGAGGAAAAACGGGGCATTAAGGGGGTTCTCAGTGCCTCTGTGTCTCTGTGGTGAGAGGTTTTGCAGCATGAAAACATTATTAACCGTTAGCCAGTTATCCGTCGCGTACGGCGGAATCCAGGCGGTGCGCGGTCTCAGCCTGGAGGTTGGGCCGGGCGAAATGGTCTGCCTCATCGGCGCCAACGGCGCGGGCAAGACTACCACCCTCAAGGCCATCAGCGGGCTCATTGCGCCGCAGGCAGGCAGCGTGCAGTTCGACGGGCAGGCGCTCACCCGGCTGCCCGCGCACGAGGTGGCGCGGCGCGGACTCGCGCTGGTGCCCGAGGGGCGCGGCGTGTTCCCGCGCATGTCGGTTGCCGAAAACCTGCTGATGGGCGCCTAC
>JAJYXA010000270.1 GCA_021791235.1 Pseudomonadota bacterium | reverse complement strand
TGGCGCAGAGTCTGCATGGGCGGCCGCGCTCACCTTGCTGGGCTGCATGGGCCTGCTGGTTCGCGGCCATGAACTCAATGCGGCGACCGCCCAGTTCGCTGCGGCTGCAATGATGCTGTATGGCCTCGCCAGTCTGCCGCAGGCCACGCGCAGCGACGGCGTGTTCGGGGTGGGCGCGCTGGGGGGCGGTGCAGCGTTGATGCTGCTTGCGGGGGGGGCGGCGGAAGCCGTCTGGTTCCTGCTGCTTGCCGGTCTGCTGCCCGTGCTGCTGGAAGATTACCGCACTCCGGCAGCGCGGCGCGCGCTGGCTTGGGGCGTCGGCATGGCGATCGTCGCGAGCGCGGCATGGCTGGCGTATCTCGCCACACAGGGGATTCCCTTCAAGCAGGCCTTGAACCTGCAGCGCTGGTTGAGGGAAACAGAACTGCACCCGGCTTTCTACCTTGGCATGCTCGGCTGGTATGCTTGGCCGGCATGGCCATTGGCGGCCTGGGCGCTCTACCGTGGCCGGCATCAATGGCGCACGCCGGGCATCGTGCTGCCGGCCGCCGCGTTGCTGGGCCTGCTCGCCCTGTATGCCTTCGACACCGATCCCGGTGAGGAGCAGGGCCTCATTCTGCTGCTGCCGCTGGCCTTGCTGGGCGCGTCCGGGCTCTTCACCCTGCGCCGCGGCGCCGCCTATGCCCTGTTGTGGTTCAGCATCATGCTGTTCGGCTTCCTCGCGCTGGTTCTCTGGGTCTACTGGAGCGCGCATGACCTGGGCAGCCCGGCGCGGCTGGCGGCGCGGCTGAGCAGGCTGGGCATGACCCGCGTGGGCGTATTCCGTCCGTGGGCGCTGGCGCTGGGTTTCGCCGTCACGCTGGCGTGGATCGTGTTTCTCGCCCGCATCCGCCGTTCGCCGCTGCGGCCCATCCTGGTGTGGACGGCGGGCATGACCTTCAGCTGGGGGCTGCTGATGGCGCTCTTCCAGGCGCCGCTTGATCAGCGCCTTTCCTACACCAGCGTGGGCGCGGAGCTGGCGGCGCGGGTGCAGCCAGCAGACTGCATCCAGACCTATCGCGTGCGAACTCAGCAACGCGAACTGCTGGCCTATCACAGTGGACGGCGGTTTGCCCCTGCTGATCCCCGCTGCAACTGGCTGCTGGTGGAAACCCGGCGCCACGAAGCCCCGCCGCGCATACCGGCCGGGTGGGACCGGAAGTGGGAAGGCGCCCGCCCGGGCGACCGCTCGGATCGTTTCCAGCTGTATGGCCGCCGCTGAAAGCCCGGGCATGCAAAATGTGGCCGCGGTCATTCTGGCGGGCGGCCAGGGTCGCCGCATGGGCGGCGCGGACAAGGGGCTGCTCGACTATCAGGGCCGTCCGCTGATCGAATGGGTGCTGGCCGCGCTGGCACCGCAGGTCGGCGAGCTCGTCATCAGCGCCAATCGCAATCTCGAGCGCTACGCGGCGTATGGCCGTCGCGTGCTGCCCGATACCCTGCCCGATTTTCAGGGCCCGTTGGCCGGCGTGCTGGCGGCGCTGCAGGCGGTGACGGCGGACTGGCTGCTGGTCGTCCCGTGCGACACGCCGCACCTGCCCGCCGATCTGGTGCTCCGCCTGCTGGGCGCGGCGCAACTGGAGGGCGTGCCGCTGGCGGTGGCGGAGGACGCGGCGCGCGTGCACCATAGCTGCTTCCTCGTGCATGCCGACCAGCGCGACCATCTGGCCGGGTTTCTCGCACGCGGCGAACGCGCGGTGCGCCACTGGCAGGCGGAGTTGTCCTCGACACGGGTGCGCTTCGATGCCGCCGGCTTTGCCAACTTCAATCAGCCCGACGATCTCAAGCCCTAGCCTGCTGCCTCAACAGCCTGTTAATCCTGCCGGTGCCGTACCCGCTCAGCCTTGTCGGCTCTCTGCAATCTGCGCGCAATACTGCTGCAGATGCTCCGGCACGCCGGGTGGACAAACGCCGCATTCGCGGTTGCCGGGCACGGCATAGTCGATGAACTTGGGGTAGGCGAGCTGCAGCTCGCCCATCAGCCGGACGAAGTCGTCCAGCGTGCGCTCGCCGCCGAGCCGGGGGTTGCGCGCCTTTTCCTGTCCGATGCTGCTGACGTGGCGCTGCTCGTAGTCGTGGGCGGGATAGACCAGGGTGTCGTCGGCGAGCGCGAACAGCTTGCCGCGCACTGCGTGATACAGCGCGGTCGCGTCACCGTTCTGGAAGTCGGTGCGGCCGCAGGCCTCGATCAGCAGGGCGTCGCCGCTGTAGAGGCGGTCGCCGTGCAGGTAGGCGAAGTGATTGTCGGTGTGGCCGGGCGTGTGGAGCGGCGTCAGTTCGACCGAGCCCATCCGGAACGGCGTGCCTTCGACGATGCCGACGTCGGTGCACGGCAGCCGGTCGAGCGCGGGGCCGGCGACGCGGCTGCCGGCGATGTCCTTGAGCTTCCTGGCCGAGGTGATGTGGTCGGCGTGGATGTGCGTTTCCAGCGTAAAGGCGAGCGTCAGCCCGAGCGCGTTGACCGTGGCCAGGTCGCGCTCCCAGGCGGGCAGCACCGGGTCGATCAGCAGCGCCTGGCCGGTTTCCTCGCAGCCGATGAGATAGGTGTAGGTGCTGGAAATGGGTTCGAACAGCTGTCTGAAAATCATGTGATTCTCCCGCTGGTATTCAGGATGGGGCCAGCGCTTCGTCCAGAAGTTCCACCCAGTGGCGCACCGGGATCGGGCTGCCCGACTGCAGATGGGTGAGGCAGCCGATGTTGGCGGTGGCAATCATTTCGGGCGCGCCGGCCTGCAGATGACCGAGCTTGCGGGTTTTGAGCGCGCCGGCGATCTCGGGCTGCAGGATCGAGTAGGTGCCGGCCGAGCCGCAGCACAGGTGTTTTTCCGCCACCGGCGTCAGCTCGAATCCGGCGTCGGTCAGCAGCGCCTCGACATCGCCCGTGAGCTTCTGCCCGTGTTGCAGGGTGCAGGGCGGATGGTAGGCGATGCGTTTCGTGGTGAGTGGTGAGCGGTGAGCAGCAAGCGCTTCGCGTTCGGTGGCGAGGATTTCCGAGATGTCGCGTGTCGCGGCGGAGACGCGTGCGGCCTTGTCGGCGTAGCGCGGGTCGTGGCGCAGCAGCCAGCCGTAATCCTTCACCATCACGCCGCAGCCCGACGCCGTCATCACGATGGCCTCCACGCCGGCCTCGAGATGCGGCAGCCAGGCGTCGATGTTGCGGCGCGCGGCGGCGAGACCGTCCGCGGTGTCGTTGAGGTGATGCGCCAGTGCGCCGCAGCAGCCGGCTTCCTCCGCGGCGACCAAAGAAATACCAAGCCGGTCGAGCACGCGTGCGGTAGCGGCATTGATGTTGGGCTTGAGGCCGGGCTGTACGCAGCCCTGCAACACCAGCATGCGGCGGGCATGGCGCGGTGCGGGCCAGACGCCGGCGGTTTCTGCTGCCGGAATGCGGGCTTTCAGAAAACCGGGCATGAGCGCGCGCATGCTCTGGCCGAGCTTCAGCGCGCTGTTGAACAGCATGGACGATCCGAGACCGGATTTCAGCGCGGCGCGTGTCGCGGACTCGGCCACGCCGCGTCCGACTTTTTCCTCGACGATGTGGCGGCCGATGTCGAGCAGCTTGCCGTATTCCACGCCCGACGGGCAGGTGGTTTCGCAGTTGCGGCAGGTCAGGCAGCGGTCGAGGTGGAGCTGCGTCTTGGCCGTCGGCGTCGCGCCCTCGAGCACCTGTTTCATCAGGTAGATGCGACCGCGCGGCGAATCGAGCTCGTTGCCGAGAATCTGATACGTGGGACAGGTGGCGAGGCAGAAGCCGCAGTGCACGCAATTACGCAGAATGCGCTCGGCAACCTCGCCCTCGGGCGTGTTGCGGTAGGAATCGGCGAGGGTGGTCTGCATGTCAGAAGTCGGGGTACAGCCGGCCGCGGTTGAGAATGCCCCGGGGGTCGAAGCGTTGCTTGAGGCTGCGGTGCAGTGTCGCGAGTGCCGGTGCGAGCGGCGCGAAAACGCCGTCGACGAACGCCGCACCGCGGAACAGGGTGGCGTGGCCGCCGGCTGTCTTCGCCGCGTCGCGCAGCGTGGCCGCCGGCAGGTCGGAGGCCAGCCAGCGTACCGCCCCACCCCACTCGATCCATTGCGCGTCGCCCAGATTCATCGGCGGCGTGGTCGGGTTGACTGCCAGCCGCCACAGGCCTTGATTCAACGTTGACGGGCGCCTGTCGAAGAACGGCGTAGCGTGGTCGCGCAGGCGCAGCCAGAAGCCGGTGGCGTCGTGCAATGGCTCGCCGCCAAGCTTGGCTTGCGCGGCGTGCACCGCGGACGCCGCGCCCGACAGCCGCACGGTCAGCAGGCCGGCATGCCACGAAGTGGCCGACAGCGACAGCGGCTGTCCCGCCCACTGGTTCATTTTCACAATCGCGGCGGCTTCGTCGAGTTCGAATTGCAGCGTGGTTTCCGCGGCCGGTTTCGGCAACACCTTGAGCGAGACTTCGGTGAGGAGGCCGAGCGTGCCGAGTGCGCCGACCATCAGTCGCGACACATCGTAGCCGGCGACGTTCTTGATCACCTGGCCGCCGAAGCGCAGTGGCTGACCGGTGCCGTCGATCATGAGCACCCCGAGCACGAAGTCGCGCGTGGCGCCGGCATACGGGCGGCGAGGACCGGACAGGCCGGCAGCGAGGCTGCCGCCCAGGGTCGCAGCCCCGCCGAAATGCGGTGGCTCGAACGCCAGCATCTGGTTGTGCCCGGCGAGCAGCGCCTCGATCTCGGCGAGCGGGGTGCCGGCACGTGCGGTCAGCACCAGCTCCTTAGGCTGGTAGTCGACGACGCCGGTGAGCGTGCGGGTGCTGAGCACCTCGCCTTCATGGGTGTTGCCGTAGAAGTCCTTGCTGCCGCCGCCCTGGATGATGAGCGGCGTATTGCTGTCATGCGCGGCACGAATGCGGTCGATGAAGGTGTCCAGCATCAGAATCTCGGCAGCTCGGGATGCGGAAGTTGGCCGCCGTGGATGTGCATTGCGCCCCACTCGGCGCAGCGGTGCAGTTCGGGCACGGCCTTGCCGGGGTTGAGGTCTCGTCATGTCT
>JAJYXA010000073.1 GCA_021791235.1 Pseudomonadota bacterium | reverse complement strand
CGTCAAGGACTAACCTGACCTGATGGTGCCGGCGTCGGCAGGAAAGCGCCCACCCGAAAAAAAGTCCGGTTCGACAGGGAGAAGAAAATGCGCACCCGAACGATTTCAATGCTGTTCATGTCCGCGCTGCTGATTTTTGGCAGCATGGGTTATTCGGTTGCCTACAGCGCCACCGTGCAACTTTCCGCGGCTGAACAAGCCGATCTCCTTTTCATGCGCGAAGAGGAAAAACTGGCCCGCGACACCTACCTCACGCTCTACGAAAAATGGAATTACTCGGTCTTCACCAATATCGCCGAGTCCGAGCAGAGCCATATGGACGCCATGCTCAAGCTGCTGAAGAAGTACAAGCTGCCCGATCCGGTGGGGAACAATGGAATCGGCGTGTTCAGCGACCAGACGCTGCAGTCGCTCTACAACACGCTCATCGCCAAGGGCCAGGTGAGCGGACTCGAGGCGCTGAAGGTGGGCGGGCTGATCGAGGAAAAGGACATGATCGACATCAAGGCGGCCATCGAGCGATCCCAGCAGGATGCGATCGATGCGGTCTACGAGAGCCTGATCTGCGGCTCACGCAACCATTTGCGCAGCTTCGCGACGAATATCCAGGCGCTGACGTCGCAGCCGTATGTGGCCCAGCTGCTCGATCCAGCCGAAGTCAGCCAGATACTCAACAGCCCGATGGAACGGTGCAGCAAGAAAGGCCATCCCGACAAGGATGACTGAAGCGGCGCGTGCCGCTGCCGGATGAAGTTAAACGGCCCGCCGCCACCTAGAGGGGATCGCGGCGGCGCACGTCGTGTCGCCAGGCGATCGACACCCCGGGTCCCCGTCTCATTCGTCGCGTTCGAACATCTCGATGCGCTCGGTTTCCGCCACCCCGGCCGCCACCCATTCCTGCAGCGCCGGCAGCGCCAGCACCGCCGCCGCATAGTCGCGCGCCGCGCCTTCCAGCGCCACGCCATAGGTCTGGAAGCGCAGCGCCACCGGCGCATACATCGCATCGGCAATGCCAAAGCGCCCGAACAGGAAATCGCCGCCGCTGCCAAAGCGCGCGCGGCACTCCGTCCAGATCGCCAGGATGCGCTCGACGTCCGCCAGGCACTCCGGCGTGCGCCCCTGGCCCGGACGCCGCGCCCGGATGTTCATCGACATATGCTGGCGCAGCGCTGCAAAGCCCGCATGCATCTCCGCGCTCACCGCGCGCGCCACCGCCCGCGCCGCCGCGTCGGCCGGCCACAGCTGCTTGTCCGGAAAGCGCTCGTTGAGGTATTCGCAGATCGCCAGCGAATCCCACACCCGGAGGTCGCCGTCATGCAGCGCCGGCACCTTGCCCGAAGGCGACCACGTCGCCAACGCTTCAGTCGACCCGGGTGCGTACAGCGGAATGCGCACCTCCTCGAAGGGAATGCCCGCCTGGCGCAGCAGCAGCCAGGGCCGCAGCGACCAGGACGAGTAGTTCTTGTTGCCGATGACGAGGGTTAGGGAAGGCATGGCGCGTTGATCCTTGGCGATAGGGGCGATGTGCAAAGTTATACGAGCTGGGTGGGATTTGCGAGGTCTGAAATCGACCCAAAGCGGAAGTAGGCTGGCCAATTGCAGAAGGCCGCTTTGCGACCGGTAGTCGAACTTGATCCCCGATTTCGAGTGAAACAAACTCCACAGTTGGCTACAGTCGCTTGATTAAGCTTTTGATCCACGACATGCAAAACTCGATGGTTTGATCGATCTGCTGTGGAGTGAAATTTGGCATGTCTTTGGAGCCGGGGCCGTGCCCTAGGTCGTTCCGCACGTCGCTATAGAAGCGCTGCATCGACTGCCGCTCCCAACCTTCGATGAAAGCGCCGTTTGCCTTGCTTTCGAGGTGGTTCAGAAAGTCAGACACGCCCTTCTCATTGCCAGTGGTCCACTTCCTTACGTCGCAGATGATCTTGATCGTACTTTCTAGTGCTTTGGCGGCGTAAAAAGATGGGTCACGGCCAGCCGTGTCTCTACGATCGATCGCCTCGGCCATGTCAATGCTGACGTTCTTCCATTGAGCGTCCCCTACCAGCAGCCAGAACGGTTGCTCGACCTGCTGTTGAAGCTGTTCATCTTGCGTGATTTGGATGAAGCCGCTGTGGTAGTGCAGCGGCATACCCGCGTGCTTCAAGCGCTCGTTCAACTCATGCACATTCGCTGCGAACGTCCTGTTCATGCCCTCGTTGATGGCTCGCACACCATCGGATCGCTTGCCCGGAAGTGTCATCGGCTTACGTGGCATCATGTCTTGCATTTCAGCCTGAGCCAGCAGTCGTGGAAACTCCTCGTTCGCTAGGGCAACTTGCTCCTCTCGTGTGCGGAAGGCCAGTTCGACGAAGCTCAGTCGTCGCTTGACGAACATGTCGGGGTCCATGTTTTCCGTGAATTTGACGTTCAGCCACTGCTCAACCACGAAGTTCATGTCGTTCCAACCCGAGTTCGTATAAGGCTTGCCCATCCACTCGGTCTGGTAGGAATAGTACTTCGGGGACAGCTCCTTGACCCCTATCTCCATTGACAGGCGGTCATGAATGCTAGTCCAGACCGCCTTGACGCTCTCGTCGACCTTCTTGTCGTACCCGTAGTACGTCCATATCTGCTCGTTGACAATCCTGTACGCCTGAACAAAGAGTGCAGATTCTTTCTGGCCGACGGTTGTGAACATCGGTCTATTAGCGTATCTGCGAAAGAAGACATCGGTAAGCATGGATACATTGTCTCACTCAACCGGCAATATTGGCCGCTTGGTGGCGCGTGTGTGCGAAGCAGTTGAGGTCGCACCTCGGGTTCTAGGTAGCCATTCTTTGGCAATGCTGAAGGTTAGGTCGGTTGCACCCGAGGGCAGCCGGCGACTGGCGGTTTCGGGCGTATAAAGGAATCAAAGGGGCCAGGTTCGAATTAGTTTATTTGTTACCTGACGCCGCACCCGCTTTCGAAGAGCGAAGGCCTGGTCAGCCCAGCGGATAAGGCGGCTGCCAGATGCCATCCCAGGCGGACTGGGCCGAGATGCGCAGGCGCTCGGGAAGGCCGAGCTTGCGCTGGAAGCTGACGTGCAGGACCCGGCCGCGCTGGCAGGCGCTGCGAATGATTTCGTCGCTGGTCGCGAGTTCGTCCACCAGGCCCAGCTCCAGGGCTTTGCTGCCGAGCCAGGCTTCGCCTGTGGCGACCTTGTCCATGTCGAGCTGCGCGCGGCGGCCCTGCACGAACGCGCGGAACTGCGCGTGGATTTCCTCCAGTTCCTCGCGCAGCTTGGCACGGCCGGCTTCGGTGTTTTCGCCGAACAGGGTGACGGTGCGCTTGAATTTGCCGGCGGTGAATTGTTCCCAGTCGATGTCCCGGGCGTGCAGCCAGCGGTGGAAGTTGGGAATTTGCGCGATCACGCCGATGGAACCGACGAGGGCGAAAGGCGAGGCGACGATCCTGTCGGCGACGGCGGCCATGAGATAACCGCCGCTGGCGGCCACCGTATCCACCATCACGGTCAGCGGCAGTTGCGCGTCGCGCAGCCTGAGCAGCTGGGCAGCGGCAAGCCCGTAGCGGTTGACCATGCCGCCCCCGCTTTCGAGCCGCAACAACACCGCGTCGCCCGCCTTGGCCACGTGCAGGATGGCGCTGATTTCCTCGCGCAGGGCCACAAAGGCGGAGGCGCGGATATCGCCCTTGAAGTCCAGCAGGTAGCTGCAGGGTTCCGCTTCCGTCCTTTTTTGCTGCGCCTTGCGTTCGGCCTTGCGCTGCTTGTGCAGCATCTTGAGGGCTTTTTTGGGGAGCTGCGCGGCCTGGATCCGGTCCGCGGCCGCCTCGAACTGGCGGTTGACGTCGGTCACCTCGATCTGGCCGGCCTGCTTGGCCTTGCGGCGTGACAGGGCGACAAGCGCGGCGGCCAGACCGATGACGGCCAGCACGACGGTGGCAATTTCGGCAACGAACAGGGCGTATTGCGCGGCCAGGCCGTTCATGGCGTTGGATGCGGAGGTGCGGCGCTGTGGCGCATGGCCCGGGCGGGGTGCGAGGCCGCTAGCGCAGCGTTTTTTCCGTCTTCCGGGTGGAAATGCCGAACGGCACGTAGGTCGGACACCAGCCGATGAGGCTGGTCACCAGGAACGCCACCGCGACGATGCCGAGAATGATCGCCGCCACCCCGGTGATCTGGCCGGTGAAATACAGGACCGCGATGACCGCGACGACGACGAGGCGGATGATCTTGTCCGCCGCACCCATGTTCGGTTTCATTTTGTTGCCCCCTTTCCGGCAACCGTTGGAATCTTCAGCGTAGCCTAGGAAAAGTGCCGGACAAGCAGCACCAGCCCCGCGATCACGGCAAGGCACAGCAGGCATGCCAGGACGAGCTTCACGTACTTGGGCATGGGGGAAGCGGGGACGTGGCCAGATCGTTTCTTTATAGCCAGGCAAATGGCGTTGCCGCCCGGCCTGCTTCCTTTTTCCAGCCGCAGCCGGCGCGGTCTCGCCCTGCCCGAGCGGGCGATCGAGAAACGCCCTTGCCACCCGCGACAGCTGCCGTCCCGCCATTCGCAGACGGGATGAACCGCGCGCTTGCGCGGGGGCGGGGCGTGCGAACGCCGCCCACCGGGGCTGCAAGCCCGTTACGCAGGCCTGGCTTGGCCGTCCGGCATGTGGCTCAATCCGGCCACACGCGGTTCGGCTCCGTCGGCGCCGGGGCGGGCTTGGGCGCGGGTGCTGCGGTCTTGCGCGGCTCGGTTTTGGTGACGGGGCTTTCCTGCTGCGCTTTCACTTTGCGCACGCCGGCAGCGAGCTTGCTGGATGTCTTGTTCATGATTGCAATAACTCCTCGATCAGGGCTTCAACTTCGCGGGCGGCCGCCTTGCCGCGGTGGCCGAGCCCGTACACGCTGGTGCCTTCCACAGCGGCGCTGCGGTAGGCGGCGCGCCGGGCGAGGCCGGCGCGCAGGGTGGGAAATTCCAGCTCGGCCAGCGCTTCGTGCATGAAGCGCGAGAGCGCGTTGCGGCTGTCCAGCTGGTTCAGCACGACGAAGGCCTTGAGATGGGGATTGCGCTGGCGCG
>JAJYXA010000201.1 GCA_021791235.1 Pseudomonadota bacterium | reverse complement strand
TCGACTGGTCCACGAGCGCCGGCACCGCCAAGGGCTTCAGGTCGTCCATGTGGGGCGGCATGAACAGGGGCGCCACCACGCCGGCCAGATAGAAAAAGATCGTACTGATCGCGATGATCACGCTCAGGCCGCCAAAGACCATGACGTACTTGAATAGCTTGTCCTTCGCCATCCGGCGGCCGGTGTAGCCCCCAGCGGAGCTAATGCTGGATTCAATCTTTTCCATGATTCACCACGTTATCCATGCGCCAGACGCACAAACCCTGCAAAAAGGGGGGCCGAACCCGATACAGGTCCGGCCCCAGTTTTCGGCCACTCGGCCGGATTGTTTTTTACTTGTGCAGCGCGTTGAACTGCTCGACCAGGGCGACGGGGCGGCCCTTTTTCTTGGTCGCGCTGTTCAGGGCGTAGATCACGGTTTCGCCCTTGGGGCCGGTGCCGATCTCGGTGTAGGTGAAGGTGATTTCCTTGTGGGCCAGATAGTCCTGGAAGTCCTTCCACTCGCCGAAAACGTGGTAGCGGCCGTTACGCACCACCTCGCCGTAGAAGGCGCCGACCTCCCCGGTGCGGCCATCGAAGATGTCCTCGGCGGCGGTGGGCTTGTCCAGATGCTTGCCGTCCGCCTTGGTGATGCCGAAGACCACAGTCTCGCCCTCGGGACCGGCACCGATGCGGGTGCGAGTCAGGGGCACTTCGTCAGTATTCATGAAGTTGACATAGATCGTGGGATCGGTCATGGCGTAGATGCGGCCGTTCTCATGGAAGACCAGGAAATAGGTCTGCTTCTGAACAGGGGTTTCTGCCTTCACCTCAGGCACGCTTTGGGTCTTGCCGTCCGCCGTGGGCTGGCTGGTTGCGCAACCGCCCAAGATGAACAGGGCGGACAGCGCGACAACGGATTTTCGCTGCAGGGTATTCAGCATGTTTTCACTCCATTCTGATTGTCCGCGCGCGCCCCGTGTGGGGCACGCAACGGCGTAATTGCTAGCGGGATCAGTTGATACCCAGGTCGCTCAGTGCCTTGTTGACCATGGCGGCGGGCATCGGCACGAAGCCGTCCTTGACCACCACTTCCTGGCCCTGCTTGGACAGCACCATCTTGAAGAACTCGCGTTCCAGGGGCTGCAGCGGCTGGTTCGGGCGCTTGTTCACGTAGACGTAGAGCACGCGGGACAGCGGGTAGGTCTTGTTGAGCGCGTTCTCGGCGTTCGCCTCGACGAAGGGCTGGCCATCCTTCTTGGCCAAGGCCACGGGACGCACGCCGGAAGTCCTGTAACCGATGCCGGAGTAGCCGATGGCGCCGATCTGGCCGGTCACGCTTTGTACCACGGAGGCGGAACCCGGCTGCTCGGCCACGCGCTTGGAAAAGTCGCCCTTGCACAGCGCATTCTTCTTGAAGTAGCCGTAGGTGCCGGAAACGGAGTTACGGCCGTACAGGGCGATGGGACGGCCGGCCCAGTCACCCGTCATCCCCACGTCACCCCACTTGGTGATTTCCCGGGCGCCGCCGCACTTGCGGGTCGAAGAGAAAATGGCGTCGACCTGGGGGATGGACAGACCGGGAACCGGGTTGTCCTTGTTCACGTACACGGCCAGGGCGTCGATCGCCACGGGCACGGCGGTGGGCTTGTAGCCATGCTTCTTCTCGAAGGCCACGATTTCCTCGTCCTTCATCTCCCGGCTCATCGGGCCGAAGTTGGACGCGCCCTGGATCAGCGCGGGCGGCGCGGTGGAGGAGCCGGCGCCCTGGATCTGGATGTTGACGTTGGGGTAGAAGCGCTTGTAGGACTCGGCCCACAGCGTCATCAGGTTGTTCAGGGTGTCGGAACCGACGCTGGTGAAGTTGCCGGATACGCCGCTGGCTTTCTGGTACGTCGGCAGCGCGGGATCGACCTTGACGGCTTGGGCCAACGTGGCATTGCTGACCAACGAGCAGGCCAGGAAGCCAAGTGCGGCAACAATTTTATTCTGAACCATATGCTTAATCTCCAATGGAATAACGAGGGCTGGGGCTTTTCTCTACATGCAAACTGCACGAACGATTCCTTCCGTCGTTCAGCGATTGCTACGATAGGGGTTGAGTGTTACGGTTTCGTGACGATTCTGTTTCCCGGAACCGAGCCTGGCTGTATTTCCCAGGACGAAGACAGTGACGAAGTGGTGATCGGCTTCGCCAACGCAATGAAACTGACCCAGGACGTTGCCACCATCCTGGGCTTCAGTGTCATGTTCGCCTGTTGATCCGGGCGGCCGGCCAAACAAAAAGGGCCGCAAATGCAGCCCTTATTGCGCGGGCGCGCGCGGCTTATTTCTTCGCCGTGCGCCGCAGGCGGTTGAGCAGCCTTCTCGCCAGTTCGCCAAACAGCTCGGTCTGCGTCGGGTGCGGGAAAATCGCCTTCGCCACCTGGGTCAGCGTCATCTCGCCGGCCACCATCATCACGCCGGTGCCGATCAGGGTGTCGGTGTGGTCGGCGAGGTAGTGCACGCCGATGATGCGGCCGGTGGCCTTGTCGGCCACCAGCTTGATCATGCCCTCGGTCTCGCCGGTGATCATCGCCTTGGCGTCGATGCTCATCGGCATCTTGGCTTCCACCGCATCGATGCCTTTTGCTTTCGCCTGGGCGACGCTCAAACCGACGAATCCGGCCTGCGGGCGCGAGAAGGTGACGCCGCAGTCGCGGTCCTGGTCGTATTCGCTGGCGTGGCCCAACAGGTTGTCGGCGGCGACGCGGCCCTGGGTGGCGGCGGTGTGGGCGAGCATGTAGCCGCCGATGACGTCGCCCACCGCGTAGATGTGCGGCACGCTGGTCTGGCAGCGCGCGTTGACCTTGATCGCCGCGCCGTCGAGTTCGACGCCGACCTTGTCGAGGTTGAGCTTGCCGGTGTCGGGGCGCTTGCCGGTGGCCATCAGCACGATGTCGCAGTCGAACACCGACTCGACGCCCTCTTTATTTGCGTAGCGCAGCTTCATCGCGCCCGGCGTGCCGCTCACTTCCTTGATGTCGGCGCCGGTGACGACGGAGATTTCCTTCTCCAGCGAGGCGATCAGGGTCTTGGCGATCTCGTCCTCGATTTCGGCGAGGATGCGGTCATGGCGTTCCAGCATCAGCACCTCGGTGCCGAAGTCGCGGAAGATCTGCGCCATTTCCACGCCGATGACGCCGCCGCCGACGATGCCGAGTTTCTTCGGCGGGGTGGCGAGGCTCCAGATGGTGTCGGAGGTGGCCACGCCGCCCGTCGCCAGGTTTTCGCGCGCGCCGGGGATCGGCGGCACGAAGGCTGGGGCGCCGGTGGCGATGACCGCTGCGCCGAAAGTGATCGTGTAGGGCTCGCCCTCGACCGGGGTGATCTTCAGCGTGTGGGCGTCGACGAATTCGCCAAAGCCTTCGCGCACGTCGATCTTCATGCCGCGGTCGGCCTTCAGCGCCATCTCGCCGCGGCTCGTCTGCACCCAGCGGCGGTGTTTTTCCACCTGCGCCCAGTTGAGCGCCGGGGTATTGGTGCCGTCGACGCCCATGTCGGCATCGTGCGCGCGGTTGCGGATGACGTCGGCCGCGGCGCGCCAGGCCTTGGACGGGATGCAGCCGCGCCACAGGCACTCGCCGCCGGGGAAGGGCTCGTTGTTGACCATCATCACGCGGATGCCGTGGTCGGCCAGGTCGCGCGCGCAGTCCTCGCCGCCGGGGCCGCCGCCGACGACGACGACCGGGAAGTCCCAGTTGCCCTCAGGGATGGGCGAAACAGACGCCTCACGCCTCACGCCTGACGCCTCACTGATCCATTCGGGCGCTTCGATGGTCTGCTTCAGCGTCGCCAGGTACAAGGCCACATCGGCGCCGTTCAGCACGCGGTGATCGGCGGTGATGGTGAAGGGCGTGCCCTGCGGGCCATTCGCGGCAATCGCCAGGATCGCGGCGATGCCGGGGGTGGGGATCGCGGTGAAGTGCGACACGCCCAGCATGCCCATGTTGGAGATGGTGAAGGTGGGGTTGGAATATTCGGGCGGCGCCAGTTTCCTGATCCGCGCGCGCTCGACGAGGCCGGTCCAGTCGCTCTGCAGCGCTTCGAGCGATTTCTTCTCGATGCCGTGCAGGATCGGTACCACCAGGCCGCCGTCGTTCGACATCACCGCCACGCCAAAGTCGTGGTTGCTGCGCTCGACCAGCTTGTCGACCGGCTGGTAGGCCCAGTTCATGCGCGGAAACTTCGCCATCGCGACCGAGCAGGCCTTGGCGATCGCCACCGTCACCGATACCTTCTTCGCCTTGGCCGCGGCGGTCAGCGCGGCGGTGTCGATGTTCACCGTGACGTTGAAGGTCGGCAGCGTGAGCGAGGCGGTCATCGCGTGGGAGACGGCCTTTTCCATCGAGGTCATCGGACGGCCCTGGCCCGGCACGTCGACCTGCGGCAGCGAGTGCGCGACTTCCTGCATCGACGGGCGCGCACGCGCCACGTCGGCGGCGACGATCACGCCCGACGGGCCGGTACCGGCCAGGCCGGTCAGGTTCACGCCCAGTTGCGCCGCCACCTTGCGCGCATAGGGGCTGGCCTGGCGGCCCTGCGGGCGCGCCACCGGCGGCAGGGTGCCGACGGCGGAAACCTGCGCAGGTGCGGCCTTGGGCATGGGAATGTGCGCCGGCCTGTCGGCCGCATGCGGCGCGACCTGATGGATTTCCTTGACCTTATGGTCGCCGCCGAGCGTCACGCCGGTGGCATTGGCCTTCGATGCGTCGTCGACGATGAAGCCCATCGGGTGGCCGACTTCGACCACGCTGCCGACATCGGCGATCGGGCCGGAAAGCCACCCATCCTGGAACACCTCGACGTCCATGATGGCCTTGTCGGTTTCCACGGTGGCGACGATGTCGCCGCGCTTGATCGCATCGCCCGGCTGTTTTTCCCAGGTCACCACCACGCCTTCTTTCATGGTGTCCGAGAGCTGCGGCATCACGATCGGCGTGCCGGCGTGGTGCGGAATCATTTCGGTCTGCGCCTTTTCTTCCACCACTTCGTCGGCGGCGATCGCCACGTCGCCGGCGGTGTCGGTGATGTAGCCGAGCGCGGCGCCGACGG
>JAJYXA010000269.1:4079-5092 GCA_021791235.1 Pseudomonadota bacterium | reverse complement strand
GGCACACGTTTCGCGCAAGAATAATACGTCTGCCTTGGCGCAGCGCGCACTGGCCCAGGTGTTGAATTGCGCGGACGAAGACGTGCGCGTGGCCTGCCAGACGGCAGGTTTTGACTGGATCCGGATTTGATCGGATCGGATTTAACTGGACAGACTTTGACGACTTTTGCTGAACTCGGGCTGGCGCCCGACATCCTGCGTGCCCTCGACGAAATGGGCTACGCGACACCGACACCGATTCAGGCGCAGGTGATTCCGCTTGCCTTGCAGGGCGGCGACATTCTCGGCGCCGCGCAAACCGGTACCGGCAAGACGGCGGCCTTCGCGCTACCGCTGATCCAGCGCCTGCTGCCGTTCGCCAACAACGGCACCTCGCCGGCCAAGCATCCGATCCGTGCGCTGATCCTCACCCCCACGCGCGAGCTTGCGATCCAGGTCGAGGAGAGCGTGCAGGCCTACACCAAGCACGTCCCGCTGCGTTCGCTGGTGGTATACGGCGGCGTCAACATCAACACGCAGATTCCGATCCTCAAGACGGGCGTCGAAATCCTGGTGGCGACGCCCGGCCGCCTGCTCGATCACGTGCAGAACAAGACGCTCTCGCTCTCCCAGGTCAACACCCTGGTGCTCGACGAGGCCGATCGCATGCTCGACATGGGCTTCATGCCCGACTTGAAGCGCATCGTTGCGCTGCTGCCGGCACAGCGGGTGAACATGATGTTCTCGGCCACCTTCCCGGAAGAGATTCGCAAGCTCGCCGACAGCATCCTCAACACCCCGACCTTCATCGAGGTGGCGCGCAACACCACGGCCGTGACGGTTACCCAGGTGGTGCACCCGGTGCACCACGAACGCAAGCGGCAGCTGCTGGCGCATCTGATCAAGAGCCGCGATCTGCGCCAGGTGCTGGTGTTCACGGGGACGAAACTGGGCTGCAACCGGCTCGCCAACGAACTCAACAAGGCCGGCATCCACGCCGACGCGATCCATGGCGACAAGACCCAGCAGGAGCG
>JAJYXA010000269.1:0-4069 GCA_021791235.1 Pseudomonadota bacterium | reverse complement strand
AAGGCGCTCGACGCCTTCAAGGCAGGCACCATCCGCGTGCTGGTCGCCACCGACGTCGCCGCGCGCGGCATCGACATCGAGGCGCTGCCCTTCGTCGTCAACTACGACCTGCCGCACAACGCCGAGGACTACGTGCACCGCATCGGCCGCACCGGGCGCGCCGGCGCACTGGGCGAGGCGATCTCGCTGGTGAGCGAATCGGAAACGCGCTACCTCAAGGACATCGAGAAACTCATCGGCAGCACCCTCGCACCGGTGATCGTTCCCGGCTTCGAACCCGGCGCGGCCGATGTGCCGGCCTATCAGCCGCGCACCCCGCGGCCGGACCGGCAGGGCGAACGCGAACGCAGCGCCCCGCGCAGCAAGCCGGCCGCAGCGCGCGATACGCTGTTCGACGCGCCGTATGTGCCGAGCGAAGCATCGCGCCCGGAAAGCGCTCCCGCCCTGACGCGGCCGACGCCCAAGAAGCAGGTGGCGGCGCTGTTCCGCAGTCCGGTCAAACCCGATTCAACCGGGCAGTGAACTGGGACCTGCTGCTGCTGGGGATGTTGGGCGTGGTCGGCTGGTACTGGTACGCCGGCATGCAGGTGCGTGAACAGGCCATCGCGGTGGGCCGCCGCGCCTGTGGCGAGGCCGGCGTACAGTTCCTGGACGAGAGCGTGGCCCTAAGCCGGACCCGTTTTGCGCGCAACGGCAGCGGCCAGCTGCAATTCCAGCGCGATTACCGCTTCGAGTTTTCCGATACCGGCAACAACCGCCGCCCCGGGATCGTCCGCATGCTCGGCGAGCGTGTCGAATGGGTCGGCCTCGATGGGGAATGGCAGTCGGGACACATGGCCAGCGTCAGCCGGCTGCCGGATTGATCCAGGGATTCGTCGCCTTGCAGACGCAAGGCGTGGTCGCGTTCCGGCTTTACTCCTGCTCGATTTCGAGAATCGCCAGACTGATCTGCTGGCCCAGATTGGTATCCCACTCCGCCCAGTCGTTGTAGGCCTTGAGCTTGTCGGCGATGACGGGCTTCATCTCGTAGTCGCTCTTGCCTTCGTCGTACATGCGCCGCACTTCTGCCATCAGCGTGGAAAAGTAGGCTTTCTGGTCTTCGACAAACTTGCGGTCGCCCGTCTTGCCGTGGCCAGGCACATAGAGTTTTGCATTGAGGGCAAGCGCCCGGTCGGTGGCTTTCATCACGCCCTTGAAGGTGCCGTCGCGAATATTCATCACCTGGTGGCTCAGCACGTTGTCCGCGGTGAACAGGATGCGGTCTTCCACCATCTCGATCATCAGGTCGGTCTTGCTGTGCGCGTCGGTCGACGAATGAATGCGGAAGGTCTTGCCGCCGATCCTGAATTCCTGGCCGTCGGCCGCCTCGACGGTGGGAATCACTGCGCGGGTGCCGTCGGTGTAGCCGCCGGTCATGTCCGACATCAGCTTGATCCAGAATGCATCGGCGCCGTTATGCGCCTGCTTGATCATGTCGGGATGGGCGATGAGCGTGGCGTTCGGCCACGCTTCGAGGATCGCCTGGTTGCCGAGCCAGTGGTCGCCGTGGACGTGAGTGTCGAATATGTGCGTGACCGGTTTGTCGGTCGTCTTGCGAATCTGGGCCACCACCATGCGGCCGACCTGCACGCTGGAGCCCGGGTCGATCACGACGACGCCATCCTGGGTAACGACCCAGGCCGGATTGTTCATGAAGCTCTGGTTGGCGACCGAAGGTACGCCTTGCGGTCCGTGGATGACATAGGTGTCGGCGCTGACTTTCTGCGCCGGGTAGGCGCGGACGACGTCATTGGGGCCGGCCAGTGCAGGGGTACAGAAGACCAGGGCGGCAATCATGGGGATGAAGCGCATGAGGATTCTCCGTTCGGATGATTGGACAGCAACCATATACAGATTGCGGGATTTGTTTAATGGTCGAATCGACCTACCACCACTTTTCGAAAATGATGCGGTTCATCGGCACGCCCAGGTCGTGCAGCAGGGTACTCATGTCCTCGACCATGCCCTTGGGGCCGCACAGGTAATACAGCGTGTCGTCCGGCACCTCGAGCGCATGCAGCTTGACCGGGTCGATGCGTCCGGTGAGGCCGTGCCAGTGGGAATCGGGCTGGGTCACGGTGATACTGACGTGCAGGTTGTCGTGCGCGCGGACGGCCGCCTCGAGTTCGTCGCGGAACAGGATTTCGTGGCTGTCCGACACGCTGTAGACCAGATGCGCCTGGGTAGGCAGCCTGGCGTCGCGCACGTGGCGGAAGATGGACAGCAGCGGCGTGACGCCGACCCCGCCGCCGATCAGCACCACGTTGTCGCTCATCTCGGGCAGATAGACGAACGGCCCCTGGCCCTGGCTCACGCGCACACGGTCGCCCACCCGGGCGCGCTCGTGCACCCAGCGTGCCACCGGATGGCGCGTGCTGGCCTTGATCGCCAGTTCGATCTCGCCCTGATGGATGGGCGAGGTGGTGATGGAATATCCCGATGTGTGCGACACGCCGTCGACCTCGATGCTGAGGTCGACCCACTGTCCCGGCAGAAACCGGAAGCTGGCATCGGGGATGGCAAGGCGGAGGGTGTGGATGCTGGGCGTAGCGGGGGTGATCGCCGCAATCTGGGCGTCAAAGATATGCAAGGCTCAATCCTGTTTTGTCTTCTGGAAGCTCAGCGAGGCCGAGTTGATGCAGTAGCGCATGCCGGTGGGGGCCGGGCCGTCGGGGAAGACGTGGCCCAGGTGCGAACCGCAGCGGCGGCACAGGGCTTCGACGCGCACCATGCCGTGGCTGACATCGGTTTTTTCCGCCACGGCGTCGGCGTTCAGGGGCTGGTAAAAGCTCGGCCACCCGGTGCCCGAATTGAACTTGGTGGCCGACGAAAACAGCGGTTCGCCACAGGCGGCACACCGATACTCGCCGCTTTCGTGATGGTCCCAGTATTGCCCGGTGAACGCCCGTTCGGTACCGTGCTCGCGCAGGATGCGATATTGCTCGGGGCTCAATTCGGCGCGCCATTCGGCGTCGGTTTTGGTTTTGTCAAAGCTCATGACGGTTCTCCGATTTCAAAAGAGTGTACCTGCAAGAGGTAGGCTGTGGCAGTAAGCTGCCAAAGCAGCGACTGCCACGCTCTACCCGAGGTTGACAGCGTCATCGCGGCGGGTTTAATCTTCGTTCAGGTATTAGACTTAGTCTAAAAACCGTATTTCATCCACTGGTCGGCCTGCTATACATAATGGGCCGGGTAAATCAGGCAGGGTGGAAATTTCAATGCTGCAAAGCATGTCTATGTAAACAAAGGAGATCAGGTTATGCAACTCAAAGGTTCGAAAACCGAAGACCATCTGAAAGCCGCCTTTGCGGGCGAATCACAGGCCAACCGCCGCTACCTCTACTTCGCAGCGAAGGCTGACGTGGAAGGCTACAACGACGTTGCCGCCGTGTTCCGCTCCACTGCCGAAGGCGAAACCGGCCATGCACACGGCCACCTCGAGTATCTGGAAAAGTGCGGCGACCCTGCCACCGGCATGGCTTTCGGCCCCACCGCCGACAACCTGAAGACCGCGATTGCCGGCGAAACCCACGAATACACCGACATGTATCCCGGCATGGCCAAGGATGCACGTGCGGAAGGCTTCGACGAAATCGCCGACTGGTTCGAAACCCTGGCCAAGGCCGAGCGTTCGCACGCCAACAAGTTCCAGAAGACTCTGGACAGCCTGGGCGCGTAATTCTGCCCAAGCCAAAAGCGGGTCGGGTTCGGCCCGCTTTTTTTGAATCTATAGTTCTATTTATACCAAGTCTAAACTGGAGTTCGCATGAGCACACGCGAAGGCAACCTCGAAGCCCCGACCCGCCATCCGCTCGACTGGAAAAACCCGGATTTCTACAACGAGGACAAGCTCAACCACGAACTTGAGCGCATTTTCGACATCTGCCACGGCTGCCGCCGCTGCGTGTCCCTGTGCACCGCGTTTCCCACCCTGTTCGACCTGGTGGACGGCTCCGAATCGATGGAAGTGGACGGCGTCGCCAAGGCCGACTACTGGAAGGTGGTCGACGAGTGCTACCTGTGCGACCTC
>JAJYXA010000043.1 GCA_021791235.1 Pseudomonadota bacterium | reverse complement strand
AGGCGGGTGAGGTGCTTGCGCACCGTGTTGATGTCGTGGATGGTGGCGCCCGCGTGCAGCAGGGCCTTGGTGACCTGGCGCAGCTCTTTCAAGGTGACGCCTTCGACCGGCGCGGCGAGCAGGCTGGAACCACCGCCGGAAATCAGGCCCAGCAGCAGGTCCTCCTCACCCAGCTGGGCGGCCATCTCCAGCATGCGCAAGGCCGCGGATTCGCCACGCCCGTCGGGTAGCGGATGGCTGGCTTCGACGACATCGATGCGGCGGGTGGGCTGGCTGTGCTGATAGCGCGTGACCACCAGCCCGGTCAGTGGCGCATCCGCCGGCCAGTGCGCTTCGACGGCGGCGGCCATGCCGGCCGCCGCCTTGCCGCCGCCGATCACCAGCGTGCGGCCGCGTGGTGGCGCAGGCAGATGCGGTGGCAGGACGCGCGCCGGATCCGCAGCAGCGACCGCAGCGTGAAACGAGTCCAGTAGCAGGGTGCGCGGATTCATCGGGCGAAAATTGGCAACGGAATGCCGAATTGTAGGACCTGGGTCCTGAGTGGTGTCGGCTGCCGCAGCGGCAGGGCCTCTGGATCAGGGCTAAAAACGCTCATCCGGCCGCAGGTAGCGCCACTGCCCCGGCGGCAGGTCGCCCAGTCGCATGCGGCCGATACGCACGCGTTTCAGCCCTACCACTTTCAGGCCGACCAGTTCGCACATGCGGCGGATCTGGCGCTTGCGGCCTTCTTTCAGGATGAAGCGCAACTGGTCGGCGTTCTGCCAGCCGACTTTGGCCGGGCGCAATGTGCGGCCGTCGAGCGAGAGGCCGTGGTTGAGCAGTGCGAGGCCCTTGTCATCCAGTCGGCCTTCGACCCGAACCAGATATTCCTTCTCGACTTCTGAATCGTCGCCGATCAGCTGCTTGGCGATGCGCCCGTCCTGCGTCAGCACCAGCAGGCCCGTGGAGTCGATATCGAGCCGTCCTGCGGGCGCCAGGCCTTTCAGATGCGTGGGGTGGAACGCCTGCGTGGCGCGTCCGTCCTGCCACTGGGTGTCGGGACGGATCAGGGTTACGGCCGGTTGGTAGCCCGGCTCCGGCTGGCCCGACACATAGCCGACCGGCTTGTGCAGCAGAATGGTCACGCGCTGCTGCTGCTGCGCGCTGGCCGCGTTGTCCAGGCGGATCGCGCAGTCGGGGTCGACCTTGGTGCCGAGTTCGCTCACCCGTTTGCCGTCGACGAAGACGAGTCCTTTTTCGATGTAGCTGTCGGCCTCGCGGCGCGAGCATAGCCCGCGTTCGGACATCAGCTTGGAAAGGCGAACCGGTTCGGCCATAAGGAGTCCATTTCAGTCAAATCATGCCCCGCGCCGGCTGACTGCGGGATGCAGTGCAAGGCGCGGGGAGCGAAGTGTAGTCATTCTCCACGAGACACCCGCAACGCCGCAATGCGCCCACAGTCAGCAGGCCCTCTGGGTTGAGATCAGGGTCGGCGTCTGCAGCGTTGCAGCACTTGGCAATGGATGGCCATTACCTGCGCGCTGCGCCTTGCATCCATCCGATCCTGGTCTCAACGCGGGGCATGATTTGACTGAAATGGACTCCTAGTGTTTGGACAGCACCGGCTGCAGGTATTGGCCGGTATGGCTGGCCGGGTTGTCAGCCACCGCCTCCGGCGTGCCCTCGGCAATGATCTGGCCGCCGCCGGCGCCACCTTCGGGGCCGAGGTCGATCAGCCAGTCGGCGGTCTTGATGACGTCGAGGTTGTGCTCGATGACGACCACGCTGTTGCCGGCGTCACTCAGGCGTTGCAGCACCTTCAACAGCAGGTCGATGTCGGCGAAATGGAGGCCCGTCGTCGGCTCGTCGAGGATGTAAAGCGTGCGCCCGGTGTCGCGCTTGGACAGCTCGAGTGCGAGCTTGACGCGCTGCGCCTCGCCGCCCGACAGCGTGGTGGCCGACTGACCGAGGCGGATGTAGCCGAGGCCGACGTCGAGCAGGGTCTGCAGCTTGCGCCTGACCACCGGCACCGCGGCGAAGAATTCATGCGCCTGCTCGATGGTCATCTCCAGCACGTCGCGGATGGTCTTGCCCTTGTACTGCACTTCCAGCGTTTCGCGGTTATAGCGCGCCCCGTGGCAGACGTCGCACGGCACGTAGATGTCGGGCAGGAAGTGCATCTCGACCTTGATCACGCCATCGCCCTGGCAGGCCTCGCAGCGCCCGCCCTTGACGTTGAAACTGAAACGGCCGGGACCGTAGCCGCGCGCGCGTGCTTCCGGCACGCCGGCGAACAGCTCGCGGATCGGCGTGAACAGCCCCGTATAGGTCGCCGGGTTGGAGCGTGGGGTGCGGCCGATCGGCGACTGGTCGACGTTGATCACCTTGTCGAAGAATTCCAGGCCTTGGATCTCGTCGTGCGGCGCGGGTTCGGCGCTGGAGCCGTACAGATGGCGCGCGACCGCAGTGTAGAGCGTGTCGTTGATCAGCGTCGACTTGCCCGAGCCCGACACGCCGGTGATGCAGACGAACAGGCCGACCGGCAGATTCAGCGTGACGTTCTTCAGGTTGTTGCCGCTGGCGTTCGTCACCACCAGCTGCCGTACGGGGTCGGGCTGGCGGCGTTTTTTGGGGATGGCAATGCGCCGCCGCCCGGACAGATACTGCCCGGTGAGCGAGGTTTTGCTCAAGCGGATTTCCTCGGGCGAGCCTTCGGCGACGACCTCGCCGCCGTGCACACCGGCGCCGGGGCCCATGTCGACCACGTAGTCGGCGGCGCGGATCGCGTCCTCGTCGTGCTCGACCACCAGCACCGAGTTGCCGATGTCGCGCAGGTGCTTCAGCGTGGCGAGCAGGCGGTCGTTGTCGCGCTGGTGCAGGCCGATCGACGGCTCGTCGAGCACGTACATCACGCCGGTGAGACCCGAGCCGATCTGCGAGGCCAGACGGATGCGCTGCGACTCTCCGCCGGACAGGGTGTCGGCGGAACGGTCGAGCGACAGGTAGTCGAGGCCGACGTTGTTGAGAAAGCCGACGCGGGCGACGATCTCCTTGACGATCTTGTCCGCGATCTGCGCGCGATGACCATCGAGTTTCAACATCTCGAAGAAAGCCAGCACCTGCTTCAGCGGCATCGCGCTCACTTCATAGATCGGCACGCCGCCAACCATCACGTGACGCGCCTCCTCACGCAGGCGGGTGCCGTTGCAGGCCGGGCAGGGCTTGTTGTTCTGGTACTTGGCGAGTTCCTCGCGCACCGCCATCGAGTCGGACTCGTGGTAGCGGCGTTCCATGTTGGCGAGCACGCCCTCGAACGGATAGCTTTTCGTCGTGTAGCCGCCGCGCGGAGCCAAGGTCTGGAAGGCGATCGCCTCGCGGCCAGAGCCGTTGAGGATGACATCGCGGATGCGTGCAGGCAGTTCTTCAAAAGGCGTATCGAGGTCGAAGCCGTAATGCATCGCCAGGCTCTGCAGCATCATGAAGAAGAACTGGTTGCGCTTGTCCCAGCCCTTGATCGCCCCGCTTGCCAGCGACAGATGCGGGAAGGCGACTACCCGTGCCGGGTCGAAGAAGGTGATCTGGCCGAGGCCGTCGCAGGTGTTGCACGCGCCCATCGGGTTGTTGAACGAGAACAGGCGCGGCTCCAGTTCGGGCAGTGCGTAGCTGCAGATCGGACAGGCGAACTTGGCGGAGAACAGGTGCTCCTTGCCGGAATCCATTTCCACCGCCAGCGCGCGGCCATCGGCGTGGCGCAGCGCCGTCTCGAAGCTTTCGGCCAGGCGCTGTTTGGCATCCGAGCGCACCTTCAGGCGGTCGACCACCACCTCGATGGTGTGCTTCTTGTTCTTGTCGAGCTTGGGCACGGCGTCGATCTCATTCACCTTGCCGTCGACGCGCACCCGCACGAAACCCTGCGCGCGCAGTTCGGCAAAGAGCTCGAGGTTTTCGCCCTTGCGACCCACCACCAGCGGCGCCAGGATCATCAACTTGGTGTCCTCCGGCAGCGCCAGCACCGCGTCGACCATCTGCGACACCGTCTGCGCCGCCAGCGTGATGCCGTGCTCGGGGCACTGCGGGTCGCCGACGCGGGCATACAGCAGGCGCAGGTAGTCGTGGATTTCGGTGACGGTGCCGACGGTCGAACGCGGGTTGTGGCTGGTTGCCTTCTGCTCGATCGAGATTGCCGGGCTCAAGCCCTCGATCAGGTCGACGTCGGGCTTTTCCATCAGTTGCAGGAACTGCCGCGCATAGGCCGACAGCGATTCGACGTAGCGGCGCTGGCCTTCGGCGTAGAGCGTGTCGAAGGCCAGCGAGGACTTGCCCGAACCCGACAGCCCCGTAATCACCACCAACTTGTTGCGCGGCAGGTCGAGATTGACGTTCTTCAGGTTGTGGGTGCGGGCGCCACGGATGCGGATGAATTCCATTGTCAGGGTGCGTGAGGCGTAATTCGCAACCTGCTAATATAACGGACTTCACGAATTCGCCGAATTCCGCCGTGGCTCAAATCGACCTTTCAGAAAGCATGACCCGCGCTGAAACGCGCGCCACCTCAGGCCTGGCAGCGATTTTCGGCCTGCGCATGCTGGGCATGTTCCTCATCCTGCCGGTGTTCGCGCTCTATGCCGAGCACCTGCCCGGCGGCAACAACCACACCCTGGTCGGGCTGACGCTCGGCATGTATGGCCTGACGCAGGCGCTGCTGATGATCCCCTTCGGCATGGCGTCCGACCGCATCGGCCGCAAGAAGGTGATCATTTTCGGCCTGATCCTTTTTGCGATCGGCAGCTTTGTCGCCGCCTCGGCGTCCGATATCTACTGGACGATTTTCGGCCGCGCCATCCAGGGCGCCGGCGCGATTTCCGCCGCCATCACCGCCATGCTCGCCGACCTCACCCGCGAGGAACACCGCACCAAGGCGATGGCGCTGATCGGTTCCACCATCGGGCTCACCTTTGCCGCGTCGATGGTGGCGGGGCCGGCACTCAACCACCTCATCGGCGTGCCGGGGATTTTTGCGCTGACCGGCGTGCTGGCGCTGGCCGCCATCTGGGTGGTGAAGGTATGGGTGCCCGATCCCCTGGTCAGCCATTTTCACGCCGACGCCCAGGCCAACCCGGCGC
>JAJYXA010000082.1:656-5106 GCA_021791235.1 Pseudomonadota bacterium | reverse complement strand
AGCGTGCCGTGCGCTTCGGCGCCATGTTCATCGCGGGCATGGTCCTGACGCATGTGTTCCTGGGTGCGGTGGCCGGCCTGGGCGGGATGTGGGTGCAAAGACTCCTGGGCCGGGAATGGGGGCTGGTGCTGGGGCCGCTCCTGATCGTGCTGGGCCTGATGTGGCCGGGGTGGATCAGGCTGCCGCTTCCCGTCATCCGGTTTCGCGCCAAGCGCGCCGAGAACGGCTGGGGCGCGTTCGCTCTGGGCATTCCGTTTTCAGTGGCGATATGTCCATTCTGCGCGCCAGCCCTGCTGATCATGCTGGGCGCGGCCACCGGCATCGGCTCGCCGCTGTTCGGCGCCACGCTGCTGCTGGCGTTCGCCCTTGGGCGCGCGGTGCCCATCATGCTGGGCGCGTGGGCGGTGGGCTGGCTGGAAAGCCTGCAGCCGCTGCGGCATGCCCAGAGAAGCTTCGAGATCGTCGGCGCGCTGCTCCTGATCCTCTCCGGGCTTTACATGCTGAATGCCTATTTCTTTTTCATTCCCGGTCTCGCCGCATAGGAGGTTTCATGAGGAGTGCATCGCGTGCCTGGCTGTTGGCCTGCATCCTGTCTGGATGGTCCGGAATCAGTGCCCAGGCGGCCGAGCCGAAGCCGGTTCCCTTCGTCATGCAAATGACGGTCGGGGATTCCCACGCGCAAAGGCGCGCATTTCTGCAAATTGCCAAGGTGCTGGAAGACATCGGGCCGCACAACGTGAGGATCGAAGTGGTCGCCTACGAGGGCGGCCTCGCCTCGCTGCTGGCCGACAATAGTGACACCGCCACGCTGCTCGCCGCGCTGGCGCGGGAAGGCGTGCGGTTCAAGGCCTGCCGCATCAGCATGCGCGGGCACGGCTATACCGATGCCGATTTCCCGCTGGAAGTGGAATTCGTTCCCGCCGGCGCACCGGAGATGGTTCGGCTGCAAATGGAAGGCTACCGCTACTGGCGGCCATGAGGGCCGGGGCGAGCGCGGCCAGTCCTGACATGTGATTTTTTTCGACGACCTGCATCCTTTTTCCGGGTCGTTCGTCTTCTCCTGCAGGACCCATACGAAAGTCGACCATGCAAGCCCTCGCCCTGCAGCTCAGACGCTGGCCCAGCCGCCAGCCTATCCTGTTCCTGATCGTCGCCGCCGCGGTCTGGTTGGCCCTGTATCGCATGCTGATCCCCGCCTCCGAGGCGCTGGTTGCCGCGCTGCCGGTGGCGCGCGACAGCCAGCTGGGCGGCGCGCTGCAATTCTTCTTCTATGACACGCCCAAGGTGCTGCTGCTGCTCACCGGCATCGTGTTTGTCATGGGCATCGTGCATACCTTCGTTTCGCCCGAGCGCACCCGTGCGCTGCTGTCGGGGCGCCGTCTCGGATCGGGCAACGCCATGGCCGCGTCGCTGGGTATCGTCACGCCGTTCTGCTCCTGCTCGGCGGTGCCGCTCTTCATCGGCTTCCTGCAGGCCGGGGTGCCGCTGGGGGTGACGTTTTCCGTCCTGATTTCCGCACCCATGGTCAACGAAGTGGCGCTGGCCCTGCTGTTCGGGATGTTCGGCTGGCAGGTCGCGGCGCTGTATCTGGTGCTGGGGCTGGCGGTGGCGATCTTCGCCGGCCTGGTCATCGGCAAGCTCGGCATGGAAAAGCATCTGGAGGACTGGGTGCGCGCCATGCAGAACACCCAGACGCCGGCTGACGTGATCAATACAGCCATGAGCTGGGGCGAGCGCATCGACAACGGTTTTCGTCACGTCGGCGAAATCGTCGGCAAGGTCTGGCCCTACATCCTCGCCGGCATCGCGCTGGGCGCAGGCATCCACGGCTACGTGCCGGAGGATTTCATGGCCTCGATCATGGGCCAGGATGCGCCCTGGTGGTCGGTACCCGCTGCCGTGCTGATCGGCGTGCCGATGTACACCAACGCGGCGGGCATCATCCCCATCGTCGAGGCGCTGATGGGCAAGGGCGCGGCGCTGGGCACGGTGCTGGCGTTCATGATGGCCGTGATCGCGCTGTCCGCTCCGGAAATGATCATCCTGCGCAAGGTGCTCAAGCCCAGGCTGATCGCCACCTTCGTCGGTGTCGTGGCCTCCGGCATCCTGCTGGTGGGCTATGTGTTCAACCTCGTTTTGTGAGAAGTGAAATCATGGATATCAAGGTACTCGGCACCGGCTGTGCCAACTGCAAGATCACCCTCAAGCTGATCGAGGACGTGGCCACCGAAAAGGGCGTGGCGGTGCAGCTCGAAAAAGTCGAAGACATCCAGGCCATCATGGGCTACGGCGTGATGTCCACGCCGGGCGTGGTGATCGACGGCAAGGTGGTGCACGCCGGCGGCATGCCCAGCCGCGAGAAGATCGCCGGCTGGCTGGCCGGCGCAGTTGACACCACCCAGGCTGCGCCCTCGGGCGTTGGCTGTTGCAGCGGCGGGAAGTGCTGCTGATGCTTGTTGCAAACAGCCAACTCAAAGGAAGGTCCTGCATGAGCGAGGCAAAAATGCGCTTTCACGTCGAGACCGTGCGGCTCGACGCGCACGGCAGCCGGGCGCGCTGCAAGCAGGCGGAAATCACGCTCGACACCGGTCTGGCTGGCAACCCGAACGCGTTCAACCCGGCCGAACTGCTGCTGGCTGCGCTGTCCGCCTGTATCATCAAGGGCATCGAACGCATCACCCCGATGATCAATTTCTCTCCCTGCGCGGCGTCGAGGTGAACGTGGACGGCGTGCGCCAGGACGCGCCACCCGGTATGGAATCCATCACCTACGAAATCGTGGTGGATACCGACGAATCGGATCGCCGCCTGGAACTGCTGCACGACAACGTGAAGAAGTTCGGCACCGTGTTCAACACCGTGGCGCCCGGCACGCAGCTTTCCAGTGTGATGAGGCGCAAGGCCTGAGCCATGCACGTGGAAGCGCCCTGCTTCGACTATCCTGCCTGCCGCAAGACCTTTGGCGTCATCGAAGAACCACACCAGCGAGCAGGGCGTAGCTATCCCGCCTGGAGAAGGTGGGTAACTCCCTCATCCCCGCTTTCCGCGTGGTTTCCGTGCCCGGCGGCGTCCCTGACCGCAAGCAGATAGAAAACTGGCTAGCGTGATACGCGGTCAGACGGCCGTGCGTGCTTTGCATGCCATTTGGCAAGGGCGCGCATTGCGATATACCCGGGTATTGAATTTTGCAATGGCCGGATCAAACCCGTCGAGACGAGAATTCCAATAATTACAGTCGCTTACTTGTGGCTGCCTCGTGGCACGCATCGTGCAAAGGTGTTAATCGGTTACGACCGATCGAACCACTCAAGAGGAGACATTTATGAAACGGAACCTGAAGGTAACGGGAACGGCGGCGCTTGCGCTCGCCTTCGTCGCCCCCTTGGCGATGGGCGAGGCCAGCGTGGAGGAATATCGCGCGATGCTTGCCGACAAGGATGCCAATCCTGGCTTCCTGGTCATCGACCAGGGTGAGGCGCTGTTCAAGACCAAGCGCGGCCCCAAGAACGCCAGCCTGGAAAAATGCGACTTCGGCCTGGGACCGGGCAAGCTCAAGGGTGCCTACGCCCAACTACCCCGTTATTTCAAGGACACCAAGCGCGTGCAGGATGTGGAATCGCGCCTGTTGACCTGCATGGTGACGCTGCAGGGATTTGACGAAGCCGAGCTCAAGAAAAAGACCTTCGCCGATCAGCGCTACAACGAATCCAACACCGACATCGAAATGCTGGCCGCCTACGTGGGCTATCAAAGCAACGGCATGAAGATCAATCCGCCGCTCAAGCACGCCGCAGAGAAGGAAGCCCTCAAGGTCGGCGAAGCCTATTTCTGGAACCGCCACGGTCCGATGGATTTCTCCTGCGCGACCTGCCATGCCGAGGACGGCAAGCGCGTGCGCCTGCAAGGACTGGTGAACGTCTACAACACCAAGGACATCCAGGCCACCATGAGCACTTGGCCGACGTATCGCGTCTCGCACGGCGTGGTGCGCAACATGCAGCACCGCATGTGGGATTGCCACTGGCAGATGCGCACGCCTGATATCGAGTTCGGTTCTCCGGCGACGACCGCACTCATCTCATTTCTGACCCATCAGGCCAAGGGTGGCACGTATGACCTGCCCGGCATGAAGCGTTAATCGGAGGAAATATCCATGAAAAATCGTACCCTGATTCTCTCCGCGTTTCTGGCAGGCGCATTCGCCACGGCGCACGCAGGCGAAGACCTTTCCGGAAAAGTTGCCAAACTGGTGGCCGACAGCTTCAAGCCGGGCGAAGGCCAGGACATGACGCGTCTGACGCAGGACGACACGCAGAAGCTCTGCTCGAAAACCCGCAACAATCTGTCTGCGAAGGAGGCCGAAGCGATCAATGCGCGTGAGCGCGCCACCATCAAGTACCCCGAAGAGAACAAGCTGATGGGCGACTGGAAGAACGGTGAAAAGCTGGTG
>JAJYXA010000082.1:0-646 GCA_021791235.1 Pseudomonadota bacterium | reverse complement strand
CATGCGCATCGGCAGCATCGAGCCTGATCCTGCAGCCAAGCAGAAGGGCGGCAACGGCGGCAACTGCTATGCCTGTCATGCCCTTGATCCGAAGGAAGTCGCCGCCGGCAATCTCGGCCCCAGCCTCACGGGTTATGGTGCGTTGCGCGGCGCGAGCGACGACATCGTGAAATACACCTACGACAAGCTCTACAACACGCAAGCCACGGTGGCGTGTTCCAACATGCCGCGCATGGGCCACAACGGCATCCTCACGCCGACGCAGGTAGCCGACATTACAGCCTATCTGGTGTCGCCGGAATCGCCGCTTAACAAGAAATGAGATGAGCCCTTATAACCTTTTGAGGAATTGAACCCATGAATGCACTTCGTAGAAACGTACTGAAAGGCGCTGCTGGCGCGGGCGCCGTGGCGGTTGCCGTGGCAGCCGGCCTGCTGAAGCCCACCCAGGCGATGGCTGCCTGGAACAAGGGCGCCTTCGAGGCCAAGAGCGTCGGCGACGCGATGAAGGGTCTCAGCGTATCCAGCCCGTCCGACAGCAAGGACATCACCATCAAGGCCCCCGATATCGCCGAGAACGGCGCTGTCGTTCCGGTGGAAGTGACCAGCGGCATCGCCGGCATCACCAGCATCGCCATCCTGGCCG
>JAJYXA010000471.1 GCA_021791235.1 Pseudomonadota bacterium | reverse complement strand
TTGATCGCCTCACTGAATACCGCCAAGCCCTGATCACCTCGGCCGTCACCGGCAAGATCGATGTGCGTAACCTTGACTATCATGGAGTCGAAAATCATGCGTCTGCTGCACTATCTTGAGATAGAAAACTTCAAGCGTTTCGGCGACAAGCAGCGCATTGAGCTGGATCATCCCGCCGTTCTGATCGGCCCCAACAACTGCGGCAAGACCAGTGCCATTCAGGCCCTGGCGCTGTGGTCACAGGCGGTGAAGACGTGGTATGACATCCGCAAGGATTCCTCGGCCAAGGAGCGCACGGCCACCGGCCTGAACCGCCTCAATATCGTCGCCGTGCCGGTACAGCGCACGCGCTTCTTCTGGCATAACACTCGTGTGCAGCATGTCCCGCTTACTATCACGGTGGGGGTCGAGTTAAAAGGCGAGGTCGTACCCTTGACGATGAAGTTCAGCCACCGCGGCGACGAGCTCGTCTATTGCACTCCGGACGAGAGCGGCATGCGAAATCTCGATCTGGTGAAGCATGCCTCTGGCATCGGCGTCGAACTGCTGTATCCGATGTCCGGCCTGGAGACCGAGGAGCCCATCCTGCAGCCGGGGCGCATCGACGTTCTGCTGGGCCAGGGGCAGACTGCGCAGGTGTTGCGCAACCTGTGCCTGATGGTGGCCAAGGACGCACCGGAGGACTGGAAGCGCATCGTGCAACTGATGCAACGACTGTTCAATATCAGCCTGGGGCGACCATTAGAAACCACGCGCGGCGCGATCGAGATGCGCTACCAGCAACCGGGCGTCAAGGATGCCTTGGACGTGTCGTCGTCGGGGCGAGGTTTCCAGCAGATGCTGCTGATCTTTGCCTATCTGTATTCCCACAAAGGCAGCGTGCTGCTGGTGGACGAGCCGGATGCCCATCTGGAAATTTTGCGACAGAAACAGGTTTATGTGCTGCTACGAGACATTGCCTCCGAGAACCAGTCGCAAGTGGTAATGGTGACACACTCCGAAGTCATTCTGGACGAGGCGCTGGACAATAACCTGACGCTGCTGCTGGAGGGCAAGACGGATGACTTGGCGCAAAAGCCGGAAATCCGCAACAGTCTCAAGCATTTTGGCGCGGACCACTACGTCAAGGCTCGCGAGCGGGGTTATGTACTCTACGTAGAGGGCGGTACCGATGTCGATATGCTGCGCGCGCTGGCAGAGCGGCTGGAACATCCGGTAGCAAAGCTATGGGACGAGCGCATTAACTCCTTCTACGTCCAAAACAACTATCCGGGCAGGTCTCTCGAAAGCGAGCTGGAACGGGTGGAAGGCGGGTTCGGCATCACGCCGCGCGACCATTTCAATGGGCTGCGGAACTTGTTGCCCGACCTCAAGGGCCTGGCCATTCTCGATAACGACGGCAGGGACCGTAAGACCAGCACGGAAGGTGCATTGACGCTGTCGTACTGGCGGCGGTACGAAGCCGAAAACTACTTTGTCACGCCCGACGTTCTGCGCCGATATGCGCAAGCCCAGCACGCCGCCATGGAATTGTTTGGTGGCTTTCGGGACGAGATCGAAGGGGTCCTGGATGCATTGCTCAAGGAGCAGGTTTTTGCTTCGATTGAAGCGGATTTCCAAGCCTGGAAGCAGGCTCCCGCTGAAGTCGCGCGCCTGGTGTGGGAAACCAAGACCGAAAGGCTGAAACTGAGCACATTTGCCGAGGAGTTTTTCAGGCGGCTGGCGATCCGTGTCGGTGGGCAGATGTTGCTCAAGAAAGGGGAATTGCATCACTTGGTGGGCCTGGTCGAGCCCAAGAGCATTTCGCCCGAGGTAGCGGAGAAGCTGAATTTGCTCGCCGAATTGTTTCAAGCAGCCAGGCCCCCGGAAGCGGTCGACTTGTCCGACAACGACAAGGCAAGCTGATGTCGCAAACCAACGAAAAAGCCTTCGAGTCCTACCTGGAGCAAATGCTGGGCGGAGGCGGCTGGCAGCCGGGCACCAACGCCGAATGGGACCAGGCACGGGCCTTGTTCCCGGCGCGAGTGTTTGCCTTCATCGAGGCCACCCAGCCCAGGCTTTGGGCCGAGATGGCCGGTCTGCACGGCGACAACCTGCGGCCCATGCTGCTCGATGCGCTGGTGAAGGAACTGGAGATCAAGGGCGCGCTGCACGTGTTGCGCCACGGCTTCAAGTTCTACGGCAAGCTGTTCCGTCTGGCCTACTTCAAGCCGGCCCATGGTCTCTCGCCGGATGTGCTGGAACTCTATGCCAGGAACCAGCTCACCGTGACGCGGCAGGCGCCCTGCCACCCCGGCGACCACAGCTCGGTGGACATGGTGCTGGCGGTGAACGGCCTGCCGGTGGCGACCATCGAGTTGAAGAATCCCGGCACCGGCCAGAGCTGGCGACACGCGGTAAAGCAATACCAGTCCGACCGCGACCCGCGTGCGCCGCTGTTCGACTTCAAGAAGCGGGCGCTGGTGCATTTCGCCGCCGACCCGGACGAAATCCGCATGACGACGCGGCTGGCCAAGGACAAGACCGTCTTCCTGCCCTTCAACCGGGGCAGCCATCCGGGAAAGGTGCAATGCGGCGCGGGTAATCCGCAGCACCCGAGCGGCTACCGCACCGGCTATTTCTGGGAAGAGACGCTCGCCCGCGACAGCTTTCTCGACATCCTCGGCCACTTCCTGTTCATCGAGAAGGATGAACAGAAGGTGGACGATGGCCGTGGCGGCAAGAAGCTGGTCATCACCGAAAAGATGGTCTTCCCGCGCTATCACCAATTGGATGCGGTGCGGACGCTGATCGCCGCCAGCCGCCTTGAGGGCGCCGGGCACAACTACCTGATACAGCATTCTGCCGGCAGCGGCAAGACCAACAGCATCTCGTGGCTGTCGCACCGGCTGGCCAGCCTGCACGATGCGCAGGATCAGAAGGTATTCGACTGCGTGGTGGTGATCACCGACCGCAAGGTGCTGGATCGACAGTTGCAGGACGCGATCTACCAGATCGAGCACGCCCAGGGCGTGGTCAAGGCCATCGACCAGGACGCCAAGCAACTGGCGGCCGCCCTGATCGACGGCACCAAGATCGTGATCACCACGCTGCAGAAGTTTCCCTTTGTGCTGCGCGGCCTGCTGCACGCGGCCGGCGCGGAAAACCAGGACAAGGCCAGCATTGATGAAAAACAGCAGGCCAAGGACTGGCAGACCGCCATCGCGGCGCGTCGCTATGCGGTGATCGTGGACGAGGCCCACTCCAGCCAGACCGGGGAAACGGCGCGAGAGCTGAAATCCATCCTCGGGGCAAACGATGCCAAATCGCCATCGCCAGCTAATGGCGAGGACGAGCCGGATTGGGAAGATCGCCTCAACCAGATCATGGCCTCGCGTGGCCAGCAGAAGAACCTGAGCTTCTTCGCCTTCACCGCCACACCCAAGGGCAAGACGCTGGAACTGTTCGGCCGCAACGGCGAAGCCTTCCACACCTATTCGATGCGCCAGGCCATCGAGGAGAGCTTCATCCTCGACGTGCTGCGCAACTACACGACCTACAGCACCTGGTTCAAGTTCGTGAAACTGGTGGAGGATGATCCGAACATCCCGAAGAAGAAGGGTGCGCGGGCACTGGCCAAATTCAAGGAACTGCACCCCCACAACATCGAGCAGAAGACGGAAGTGATGATCGAGCACTTCCGCGACCATGCCCGCCACCAGCTCGCCGGTCGGGCCAAAGCGATGGTGGTCACTGCCAGCCGGATTCAGGCGGTGCGCTACAAGCTGGCCTTCGACCAGTACCTGGCGGAAAACGGCTATACCGACATCCGGCCGCTGGTGGCCTTCAGCGGCACGGTGAAGGACCCGGACACGGGCATCGAATATACCGAATCGGGCATGAATCCGGATGTCGTCACCGGCAAGCCGATTGCGGAAAGCCAGTTGCCCGAACGCTTTGCCTCCAGCGACTACCAGGTGCTGCTGGTCGCCAACAAGTACCAGACCGGCTTCGACCAGCCGCTGCTGGTGGCGATGTATGTCGATAAGCGGCTGGACGGCGTGCAGGCGGTGCAGACGCTCTCGCGCCTGAACCGCAAGATTGTCGGCAAGGACGAGCCCTTCGTGCTCGATTTCGTGAACAAGCCGGAAGACATCTACGCCGCCTTCAAGCCCTATTTTGACTCCACCAGCTTGCAGGAATCGGCCGACCCCGAGATGCTGCCGCGTATCAAGCACGAATTGGATCAGGTGCAGGTGTATCACTGGAGTGAGGTGGAGGCTTTCGCCCGCATCTTCTACCGCGCACCAGATCGGCAGAACCCAACCGATCACGCGCAGATGCAG
This sequence comes from Pseudomonadota bacterium, assembly GCA_021791235.1. The sequence continues at coordinate 834 of JAJYXA010000471.1, read as the reverse complement.
CGGCATTTGCAACCGGCCGTGGACCGCTTCAAGGCGATCGAGGACGAACAGGTGCGCAGCGCCTTTCGCGACAAGCTGGGCGGTTATGTGCGGATGTATTCCTTCCTGAGTCAGATCCTGCCCTATGGCGACCAGGACTTGGAGATGCTCTACAGCTACGGTCGTTTCCTGCTGCCGCATCTGCCGCTGGATCGCGACAACACGGTGGTCAAGATCGGCAATGATGTGGAGTTGCAGTATTACCGGCTGCAACGGGTTTCCAGTGGGCCGATCGATTTGAAGGTGGGCGAATCCGAGGCCGTGTATAGTCCGACCGAGGTTGGAACCGGCAAGGCCAAGGATGAAAAGGCCCCTCTGTCCGAAATCATCCAGGTGCTCAACGAACGCTTCGGTACGGCCTTCACCGATGAGGACAGACTGTTCTTCGAGCAGATCAAGGCTCGGGCAGCGGCCAACCAGCAGGTGATTCAGACCGCGATGGCCAACCCGCTGGACAAGTTCCAGTTGGGAGTGCGTAAGCTGATCGAGGATCTGATGATTCAGCGCATGTCGGAGAATGACAAGATCGTCACCCGGTACATGGATGATGGCGAGTTCCAGCGCACGGCGTTTCCAATTCTCGCGCGGGAGATTTTTGAGTCGATCAGAATCAGCAAATCCTGATCAATTGGGGCGCTCAGCCTGCGGCGCGATGCGCCGCTGTCGGTAGCGGAACAGCAGTCCCGGGCCATCGGGCCGATCGTGCAGACTGACGGCGCCGCCCAAACGCTGGGCGGCGTCGCGCGCGATGGCCAGGCCCAGGCCGCTGCCTTCGCCGCCGGCGCCCTCGCTGCG
>JAJYXA010000491.1 GCA_021791235.1 Pseudomonadota bacterium | reverse complement strand
CGCAACTTGATCCTGGTCACGGGCAACACAGATGAGTTCACGCGTGTGGAGGGACTGAGTATCGAAAATTGGGGAGGCAATTAGGGCTTCCTTTGTTGCACAAGCGCAGCAGGATGGGGCTTCATATCACGGGAACCCGCTGGTTCAGGATGGCGTGTTTCAAATCCTGATCCTGCAAGGCGTCGAGACGCACGATATCCAGATTGTAGATAACGGACGCCTGTTCAAGCGCTTCCTGCAGGGCGTGCCAGCGCGCGGGAGTCAAGTCGGGCGCTTCGATGGCAAGGTCGATGTCGGAGGCACGCCGGGCTTTTCCGGTTGCGCGCGAGCCAAACACCCACGCATGGCGAACTTCCGGAAACTTCCCCAAAGCGGCTTTGAGCGCCAGACGGTCTTTTTCGCGCAGTTGCAGCATGCGTATCAGTCGAGTTTGAGCGCCGCCACGGTTTCGGCCAGATCGACAAGGCGCGCGGCGTAGTCGGCGCGAATATGGGCCGCAATCATTTCAGCCAGGTCTTCTCGATAGGTGTGCGTGGTGAGGTTGCGGTCTTCCAGCATGGCGAGCCACACATCGGCCTCGTCAGGCGTTTGAATCAGGCCAAACGCAAAAGCCTGCTTCAATACCTGGCGTGGACCGGTGGCCTCAAGCCCCTGATGCAGCAAAAACAGTTGCAAGGTTTTCCAGGCGGCCTCGAAGGTGAATTCAAAACGCTGGATGGTGGCATCGCGCAGGATGTCCCCGCCCTGCTGGCTGACCGCTTCCTGCAGGCGGCTGGCCGCTCGCAGGAATTCCTGTTGCCGCTGGCTGAAACGCTGGGTGTCCATGCAAGGGATTGTGCGCAAGGGATGCCATTCGTGCAAGCGGCAGGAAGATCCGGACAATCCGGATCAGGCAAGCAAGGCCAAAAATTCGGATGGCGTGATGACGGGCTCTACTGCGGTGGCGCAAGCCAATACGGGATTTCGACGCAACCGAATATGTCGGGCGGGAAGTCGCGGGTGTTGCGGGTAATCAGTCGCAAGCCATGCAATTACGGCAAACGCGGCTTGCATGGCATCGGGCAATTTCCAGCGGTATTGCCTGCGCAAACGCGCAGCTTCGTCGGCCACGGCGGCATCCACCGCAAGTACGGGGTAATGCGCGAGCAGGGCCATCGGGCGCGCCCGGTCAGCTTCGTCGAAACCGGTCAGCACCTCGGCACGGGTGATGGCGGAGATCGCGCAGTCGGGCGCCCATCGCATCAGGTAATCGGTGGCTGACGCCTCCCCGTTGAAATGATCGATCAGAATGACGGAATCAAGCAGGCGATTCATCGGTCCGCCCATTCGTCGCGCAGCCGGTTTTGCCACGCCAAGCCGTCGCCATGTTTCCATATCCCGGCTGTCTGTTGCAGGCCTTGTGCCAGAGCTTGCGTGCGATCATGCTCGGCACGCAAACGGTCTACGGCGCGGCGGACAATTTCGTTCATGGAAACGCGCTCGGCTTTGGCCCGACTGGCGAGCCAGGCTTTTGCTTGATCGTCCAGGGTAATCAGGGTGCGGGCCATCGCTTCGTTCCTTTTCCGAAACACAATGATATACATTTCAAAATAATGATATCACGCACAGCCAGGAGAAAAAATAAAAAGGGGTTACCTTATCCCAGTTGGCGCGGCGGCCGGCTGTGGCGTCCTGAACCCTCCCCCGGCATCACGCCCAGCGCCCGGCGCCTGCCAGCCCCACCATCATCCTTACGCCCCCATAAGCGAGCCACGACAGCATGCGCTGCGGCCAGGGGCGGCGCTGCCAGTCGGCGGGATCGAGCGCGGCGGACTGGCCGAGGGCCTGATGCAGTCGCTGGCGCAGGTCGCGCGCAAAAGCCGTGTCGACGACGACGATATTGGCCTCGCGCGCCAGCAGCAGGCTGAAGGGGTCGATGTTGCTGGAGCCGACGGTGGCCCAGTGGCCGTCGACCACGGCCACCTTGGCATGCAGTTCGCTTACCCGGTATTCGTGAATTTTCACGCCGGCGGCGAGCAGGTCGCGGTACAGGGCACGCCCGGCGGCCTGAAAAAAGGGATGGTCGGTGTGGCCCTGCACCAGCAGGTGCACCCTGACGCCGCGCGCGGCGGCTTTTTTGAGCAACTTGCGAAACCGGTGGCCAGGCAGGAAATAGGCGTTGGCGAGAATGATTTCTTCGCGCGCCAGCGCCAGCGCGGCAAGATAGACACGCTCGATATCGCGGCGATGGGCGAAATTGTCGCGCACCACGAAGGCGGCGCGCACATGCCCGTCGGTCGGCCAGGACGGCTCGATCGCCGCCTTGCGCCTGTCCGGCTGCAGTTGCGTCAACGCGACCAGCCGCCACAGGCGGCTCACGCTTTGATGAATGTCGGCAAGCAGCGGCCCCTGCACTTCGACGCTGAAATCGAGCCGCGGGGCGTCGAATCGCACCGGCTCGAAGTCGTCGATGAGGTTCATGCCGCCGACGAAGGCAATGCGCGCATCGATCACCGCCAGCTTGCGGTGCAGCCGCCGCAGACTCCTGGGATTGGAGCGCCAGCCGCCCGCCAGCGGACGATAGACGAGCACGCCGACGCCTGCCGCTTTCAGTGCATCCAGCCAGTCGGCGGGCAGCCCGCGCGAGCCGACGCCGTCGATCAGCAGCCGCACCCGCACGCCCCGCCGCGCGGCGCGCACCAGGGCGTCGCGCACCGCTTCGGCACTGGGGTCGGCGTTGAATATATAGGTTTCGAGGTGGACTTCGGCATGCGCGGCGTCGATCGCCGCGATCAGCGCCGGGAAAAATTCGGCGCCGTTTTGCAGCAGCCGCAGCCGGTTGCCGGAAACCGGCTCGACGCCGCGAAAGAATAATCGTCCCAGGCGGCCACGCGCGGTCATCAGGCCGGGCTGAGCTTGGCGCTAAGCGCGGCGTGGTCGGAAATGCGGTGCCAGGCGTTGCCGGTGTGGACCTGCGCCGACTCGATGCTGAAGCGGCGAACGTAGATGCGGTCGAGCTGGAACATCGGCAGGATGGAGGGGTAGCTGCGCGCCGCCTTGCCGTGATGGGCCTCGAACACCTCGGCCAAACCCAGCTCGTCTTCAAAATAGCGCCCGGCGCGCACCAGCCAGTCGTTGAAGTCGCCCGCCAGAATCAGCGGCGCGTCGTCCGGCACCATGGCGCGCACGCGCGCGGCGATCATCGCCAGCTGGCGCTTGCGCCCGCGTTCGGTCAGCCCCAGATGAACATTGATGCAGTGCACCGGCGCGACCATGCCGGGCACTTCGATTTCGCAGTGGAGCATGCCGCGGCTTTCGAAGGCATGCGCGGAAATATCCTCGTTTTCCCACGACAGGATCTTGTAGCGCGACAGGATGGCGTTGCCATGGTGGCCGGTGTCGTAGACGCAGTTCTTGCCGTAGATAAAGTCGGTGTAGACCTGGCCCGCCAGGAACTCGTGCTGCGGACGGCCCGGCCAGTGCTGGAAGCGGCTGGCGCGCAGGCCGTGGCCGCCCTGCACTTCCTGCAGGAACACGATGTCGGTGCCCAGGGTGCCGAGGCGGTCGCGAAGGTCGTGCACCATCAAGCGCCGGTTGAATTGCGACAGGCCCTTGTGGATGTTGTAGCTGGCGACGTGCAGCGGGGCGATCATGCAGACATCTCCCTGCCCGTCATGCCGGACTCGATCCGGCATCTAGCCGAATCGGACAACTGGATTCCGGCTTTCACCCGCAAGGGGTAGGCCGTGGTTGTAAAGCCGCTGAAGCGGCAACAACCACGCTCCGCCGGAATGACGAAATTTGAAATTCGTATGAAATTCACCGTCTCATTATAAGCGCGCGGGCAGCAGGCGGATGGCATCCGCGTTGCTGGGCGAAAAGCAGCGTTCCGCCGCCTCCGCCCACGGCAGCCACACATGGCGCAGGTGCTCGCGCGGCGCCAAAATCACCGGCTGCGGCACGGGCAGCCTCAGGCCGAACACATGCTCGGTGTTGTGCGTCACCCCCGGCGCGTAGCGGTGGCGCCAGCGTTCATAGATTTGGTAGCGGGTTTCGATATCCCACGGCGTCAGTTCGAAGCGGGCGGCATCGAGCCCGGTTTCCTCGCGCACTTCGCGGATCGCGGTCTCGACCAGCGTTTCGCCGGCGTCCTGCGAGCCGGTGACCGATTGCCAGAGGCCCGGCGCGTCGGCCCGCTCCATCAGCAGCACCTGGCCGTCCGCCGTATGGATGACGACCAGCACCGAGACAGGGATTTTGTGTGCGGTCAAATGATCCTTAGGAGATATGGGCGTTGAGCGGGATGCCCGTCGTCAGGATGGCGATCAGGCGGTCGATGTTCGGATGCTTGCCGGGATGGCGGCTGGCGTCCCCCGTGTGTTCGGCGAAAATCGCCAGGCCTTCGGTGGCGGCCTCGGCGTCGATCGCGCCGTATTGCCGCGCGAGGTAGGCATACACCCGGAACGAGCCGGCGGTGCCGGGGGCGTTGGCGATCGTCGCGACCTCGATGCCGGCGGGGTCGGTCAGCACCAGCTTGTCGCCGGCGAACCCGGGCAGGGTATTCAGGGTGTCGGCGAATTTCATGACAAATCCAAATTCACAAGGAGGACACGGAGGACGCAGAGAAAAGCCTTTCCTCCGTGCCCTCCGCGTCCTCCTTGCTCAAAAGTCTTCAAGCCGCCTTGTCCGAGGCCGCCGTGTTGCGCAGACGGATGTGCAGCTCGCGCAACTGCTTTTCGTCGACCGCGTTGGGGGCGTTGGTCATCAGGCAGGAGGCGCGCTGGGTCTTGGGGAAGGCGATGACGTCACGGATGGACTCGGCACCGGTCATCAGCGTGACCAGGCGATCGAGGCCGAACGCCAGGCCGCCGTGCGGCGGCGCGCCGTATTGCAGGGCGTCGAGCAGGAAGCCGAACTTCTCGCGGCGCTCTGCCTCGCCGATGTTCAACGCGGCGAACACCTTCTCCTGCACCGCTTCCTTATGGATACGCACCGAGCCGCCGCCGACTTCCCAGCCGTTCAGCACCATGTCGTAGGCCTTGGACAGGCACTTGCCGGGATCGGTGGCGAGCCACTCCTCATGGCCGTCCTTCGGCGCGGTGAAGGGATGGTGCAGCGCGTCCCAGCGGTTCTCGTCCTCGTTGAACTCGAACATGGGAAAATCGACCACCCACAGCGGCGCCCAGGCGCGGCCGTCGAC
>JAJYXA010000328.1 GCA_021791235.1 Pseudomonadota bacterium | reverse complement strand
CGCTTCCAGGTCAAGCGCATCATGGTCAAGCCGGGCGAGAAGCTCAGCCTGCAGATGCATCATCACCGCGCCGAGCACTGGATCGTGGTATCCGGGACGGCGAGCGTCACCTGCGGCGAGGAGGTTATGTTGCTGACCGAAAACCAGTCCACCTATATTCCGCTCGGTACCACCCACCGGCTGGAAAACCCCGGCAAGATCGACCTGCACATGATCGAGGTGCAGTCGGGCACGTACCTTGGCGAGGACGACATCGTCCGGTTCGAGGATATCTACAAGCGCAGCTGAGAAGGTCGCTCCGTGCATGTCGCCTCTCGCCAGGCGAGAGGGCGGCATTCCTGACTGTGGCTGCGCCAATCGCACGACAGCTACCCTCTGGTACAGACGAGCCTGTGACCCGGGAAGAATTGCCGGGCCATGGCCATCCGGGTTCCCCGCTGACAAGGGGATCAGCCCCTCCATTGCACATGATCCACACGCCCCTGGCTGCCCCTCATTCAGAGCCGTGCCGTCCTATCCCAGATCGTGATGACGGATGGCACCAGTGAGCAAAGTCAGTGTAGGACAAACGCCTACATCTAGGGTTGTCTGATTCCGACCAACAATACAGTGCTTGTCCACATTAGCTTTCCGGGATGTCGTCCGATAACGAATCCACCACGCTGACTTAAGTGTGAATTCAAAAAAATTAGCGGAGCAAAGGACAAGCAAATGAAACTGGACGAAATGCTGGACGAAATGCGCGACGTCAATCTGAACTACCTGATGCTGGCGCAGAACATGATCCAACACGACAAGGCCACCGCCGTCTTTCGTCTGGGCATCAGCCAAGACGTCGCCGATCTGATCGAGGCGCTGACCCCCGCACAAATTCTCAAGCTTGCAGCTTCCGGCATGATGGTATCGCGCTTCCGCTTCGATGACGGCGTGGTGCTGAACATGCTGACCAGCTACACCAAGGACCGTGCCATCGCACAGTCGCACGCCGCCATCCTGATGGCAGGCCAGGCTGTGGAAGCCTTTGCCTGATTCGGCTGCGCAGCACCACACAATAAAAGGGGGAGTGGCTTCATGAGCAAGAAAAGTCTGTTGACCGAGATGCGTGACACCCAGCTGGCGATCGAGCTGATCGAACTTGGCGCCCGCCCGCAGGTGCTGGAATCCGAAACCACGCTGTCGCGCGAACGCTTGCTCAAGCTGTACAAGGAAGTCAAAGGCGTGTCGCCGCCCAAGGGCATGCTGCCGTTCTCGACCGACTGGTTCCTGACCTGGCTGCCCAACGTGCATTCCTCGCTGTTCGTCAACATTCACCGCTACATCACGAAGAACAGCGATTGCAGCGGCATCGAGGCCGTGCTCAAGAGCTACCGCCTGTATCAGGAATACCTGCATACCAACCAGATCGAAGAAGTCCTGAGCTTCACCCGTGCGTGGACGCTGAACCGCTTCTTCGAAAGCCGCATGCTCGAAACAGCCGTGTGCAGCGGCTGCGGCGGCCACTTCGTGGTCCATCCGGACGACCTGCACAATCAGTATGTGTGCGGCCTGTGCAACATGCCGGCGCGCGCAGGCAAGACCCGCAAGGCCAAGGCTGCGGAAGGGGCGCTGCGCAGCAGCGGGGTCCCCACCGGCGTACCCCTTGCGGGTGCTGCCGCCCAGATCGAACTGACCGCCGCAGCCTGACCGTTTTTCCCGGGAGTCCGGTGATGGCGCGCCTGCCGGTCAGCCTCCAGTCGCTCGTCATCCAGTGCGCCGCCTTGCTGGGGGTGGCACTCCTGACCCCCCTGCTCCAAATCACTTTCCCGTATCAGCCTGCGCTCTGGCAGCTTGTTTTCGCACAAGCGGCGCTGGCCGCGGGCTTGAGCCGTGCGTGGCGGCAGCCCGCCTGGTGGCCGCCGCTGCATCTCGGTTTCCTGCCTGCCGCGTTGCTGACCTGGCAGGCCGGTCTGCCGGCCTGGGTCTATCTTATTGCATTCGTGTTACTGGTCCTGTTCTACTGGAGCACGTTCCGCACCCGGGTCCCTTTGTACCTGTCTGGCCGCAAAGCCTGGCAGAACCTGGCCTCCCTGTTGCCGCAGTCGCAGGCTTTCCGTTTCATCGACCTCGGCAGCGGTCTGGGCGGCGTGCCGTTCTATCTGGAATCCCGGTTTCCACACAGCCGTTTTTACGGAACTGAAATTGCTCCCGCTCCCTGGCTCATCAGCCGAATGCGCGCCTGGTTCAGGGGCAGTCGGGTCGATTTCATGCGGAACGATTACGGGGCCCTCGATCTGGCCCGGTTCGACGTCGTGTTTGCTTTCCTTTCTCCTGCAGCCATGCCTGGCCTGTGGCAACAGGCTCAAGCCCAGATGCGCCACGGCACGCTGTTCATCAGCCTGGCGTTCCCGATCAGTGAGCGGCAGCCGGATCACGTTCTGGAGCAGGACGCCGGCACACGTCATACGCTGTATGCCTGGCGGATGTGAGGTGCAGCAAGGCGTAAATACTCGCGCTGCGCCATCAAGTTTTTTTCGGTTTGGTCGAATCTTCACCTTGAGAGCGCCGGCTTTGAATGCTGCAGACCGGACAGGGTGGGACTGCTCCCACCCGGTGTATCAATCAAAAGGAACAGACGGTCGTGCTAGTCATCGTTGGATATATTGTCGTATTGGCCAGCATCTTCGGTGGCTTTGCATTGGCGGGCGGGCACCTGGCTGCGCTGCTGCAGCCGCTGGAACTGCTGATGATCGGCGGGGGCGCGGCAGGCGCATTTTTCGTCGGCAACAACAGCAAGGCCGTGAAAGCCACCCTGAAGGCGCTGCCCACGGTCTTCAAGGGATCGAAATACACGCGTGCGCTGTACATGGACATCATGGCGCTCTTGTATGAACTGCTGACCAAGATCCGCAAGGAAGGCCTGATGTCGGTGGAAGCGGACGTCGACTCGCCCGAGAACAGCCCCTTGTTCACGAAATATCCGACGATCATGGCCGATCACCACATCATTGAATTCCTCACTGACTATCTGCGCCTGATGGTGAGCGGCAGCATGAACGCCTTCGAGATCGAAAACCTGATGGACAACGAAATCGAAACCCATCATCACGAAGGCGAGGTGCCGGTGCACGTCATCGCCAAGCTGGGCGACGGCATGCCTGCATTCGGCATCGTGGCGGCGGTGATGGGGGTAGTGCACACGATGGAATCGGTCGGTCTGCCGCCCGCGGAACTGGGAATCCTGATCGCGCACGCGCTGGTCGGGACCTTCCTCGGTATTTTGCTGGCCTATGGCTTTGTCGGTCCGCTTTCCACCCTGCTGGAACAGAAACTTCACGAGTCGACCAAGATGTTCCAGTGCATCAAGGTGACCCTGCTGGCCAGCATCAACGGCTATGCGCCGGCGATCGCGGTCGAGTTCGGGCGCAAGGTGCTGTTCTCGACCGAGCGTCCTTCCTTCAGCGAACTGGAAGAGCACGTCAAGAACGCGAAATCGCGCTGATCCCGCTACGCGACCCGGATATCCATGGTGCATCAATACCCGTAGGGCATAAATGAGCGAGCAAAAAGCCCCCATCATCATCAAGCGCGTCAGGAAGGTGGCAGGCGGTCACCATGGCGGCGCGTGGAAGATCGCCTATGCCGATTTCGTGACGGCCATGATGGCGTTCTTCCTGCTGATGTGGCTGCTGGGATCGACCGCCAAGGGCGATCTGAACGGGATCGCGGAGTATTTCAAGACACCGCTCAAGGTGGCCATGCAGGGCGGCTCGGGCAGCGGCGACAGTTCCAGCGTGATCAAGGGGGGCGGGACCGATATCTCGCGCAAGGCCGGGCAGGTCAAGAAAGGCGAGACCCAGGCCGAGAAGAAATCCTACAATCTGAAAGCCGCCCAGGCCGAGCTCGAGCGCATCGAAACGGCCAACCTCAAGCAGTTGAAGAAACGCCTGGAAGTGGCGATCGACGCCAATCCCACCCTCAAACAGTTCAAGCGGCAACTGCTGATCGACATCACCAGCGAAGGCCTGCGCATCCAGATTGTCGACGAACAGAACCGGCCCATGTTCGACCTGGCGAGCGCCGAGCTGCAGCCCTACACCAAGATCATCCTGCACGAAATCGGCAAGATGCTGAATGACGTGCAGAACCGGATCAGCCTGTCCGGCCATACGGATGCCGCGCCGTACGCCAACGGCGCGCGCGGCTACAGCAACTGGGAACTGTCGGCTGATCGTGCCAATGCCTCGCGCCGCGAACTGATTGCCGGCGGCATGGATGAATCGAAAGTGCTGCGCGTGGTCGGCCTGGCGTCGTCCGTTCCGTTCGGCAATGCCGCACCCCATGATCCTGTCAATCGCCGCATCAGCATCATCGTGATGAACAAGCGCACCGAGGAAGCGGTCACCAAGGAGGCCAGCGGCGTGAGCGTGGCCGATGCCGAGGATGCGCATGACGAGGCGGCCAGGCCCAGCGCTTCGAAGTAAGTCCGCCTCCCCTCCGCTTGAGGCGAAATAGCAGGCCAAATCCACCCTTATTCCCCTGATTGCCCGCGCCGGGCATGACCAATAATTCAGCCTGTAGAAAGCCCGTCTTGCGCATGCGCATAGGGCGGTTCCCTCTAAACAGGTGAAATCAGGGATGGCTGAAGAAAGCGATCAGGAACGGACAGAAGCCCCATCGCCCCAGCGATTGGAGAAGGCGCGCGAAGAAGGCCAGGTGCCGCAATCGCGCGAGCTGGCCACGTTCGTCGTGCTGATGACCAGTGGCACAGCCTTGTGGATGATGGCCAGCGGCCTCGGCGAGGCCATGTCGAAGATCATGCGCGGCGGACTGCAATTCGATCCGGCCGTCGCACGCGACAGCGCCTACGTCATGACGCAGCTGTCGGACCAGTTCATGGCGGCCGCGCTGGCGCTGGCACCTTTCCTGGCCCTGGTGGTGATCGCGGTCCTGGCTTCGCCGCTGCTGCTGCGCGGCTGGCTGTTCAGTACCAAGGCCTTCATGCCGGATTTCAAGCGCCTGAACCCGCTGTCCGGCATCAAGCGCATGTTTTCCACCCAGGGCCTGGTCGAGCTGGTCAAGTCGCTGGCCAAGGTCGGCTTGCTGGGCGTGGTTGCAGCCTGGCTGATCTGGTCCAACCTCGATGCGATTTTCTCGCTCAGCATGGAAGAGCCGTCCGGCGCCATCCAGCACATGGGCAACCTCATC
>JAJYXA010000467.1 GCA_021791235.1 Pseudomonadota bacterium | reverse complement strand
CGTGGCAGGATGATCCTGATTGTTGGGTTCTTCTATGGAAGTCACGGGCACTCTTTGCGCGAGGAGTGAAAATGCCCGTGATGCTATGGACTCGGCCTTGGCTATGCAGCAGTTAATTCAAACAAAGTTTTTTTGATTGATTGCTGAAGTGTTTTTTGTTTTGTGTTAAGCGTTTTTATGGCGGAGACGCTTGAAATGTAGAAAACATGGCCTTACAGCATGTGTCGAATTTTCTAGTGTTTTATGGTCTCAAGTCGACCCGGGCCGTTCGGCCTTCGGTGCCATCAAGGTCAGCTATCTGTGGTGGAGCCGCCGTTCGCAAGTTGGCCGTGGACTTCTGCTCCTCGGCCTTATGTGAAGCTTCACATAAGGCCGATTATGCACAGTCGTTGATTATGTGAAGTGAAGGATCGAAATGCGCACCAAACGCTGATTGGCAGGGCAAGCGCGGATTTCGACCTTCACATAATCACAGTGTCTTCAGGAAATTGATCAGCGAGTCAGGTGCCCGGTAGCGCTGGATCTTGGCCTCTGGTTCGTGAAGCCTGTCCACTGCGCATTCCTTCATCTTCAGGTCTGCCTCGACGTAATGGTGTGTAGTTGCCGGGCTCCTATGGCCAACTGCGTTGCAGGTGACCGTGCACCTGATGCGGCACGGCGCATAGTAGTGGATTTCATAATGGTCTCCTGAAGTGGATCCACCACTTCAGGAGACCGCAGAAATTATGTCCAGCTTACGGCAGCATCACCCGTTGCCGTGCCGCTTATTGCCTACCCCTCAGCGCAATCCGTTCCACAACTTCACATAATCAACGACTGTGCATAATCGGCCTTGGCTGACGGTCGATCTCCACAGGTGGCTACCAGTCAGCGCTCATATTGAACGACCGCTTCCCGAAACGCTGAAATTCTCTGTCCAGCATATAACAGCAAGACAGGCTAGCTGCCGCACCTATCCGTTTGTTGTCTCAATACGGACAGTCAATTTTTGACATGATCGGCTGACAGAAATAGCAGGCCAAGGGAGCAGGTATTCATGCGTCCTGTTCCTTGAGTTTCCGCCATAGCGTGGACGGATCAATTCCAAGCCGCCACGCGGCCTGCGTGCGATTACCACCGCAGCGTTCGAGCACATGGCGTATCCAGTAAATTTCGACTTCTTCCAGCGTGGCATCACCCGACCAGGGCACACTTCCGATGCTGGCTGGTGAGGGACGCATGTCGGCGGGCAGATCGGACAAGCCAAGCGTATCGCCGGACGCCAGCACCAGTCCCCGCTGGATCACGCCTTCGAGTTCCCGCACGTTGCCAGGCCAATCGTACGTCTGCAGGCGTTCGACCACTTCCGGCGAGATGCCCCGCACGGCAGGATTGAGCGCGCGTCCATGGCGGACCAGGAAGTATTCCGCCAGGGCAGCAATGTCGTCACGGCGTGCCCGCAGCGGCGGCACGGGGATGGGGAACACCTGCACGCGAAAGAACAGATCCTGCCGGAAACGACCCGCGGCCACTTCGTCCTTGAGCGGTCGATTCGAGGCGAGAATCAGCCGCACATCGACGTCGATGGCCTTGGTTCCACCTAGCCGCATCAGGCGCTTGTCCTGTATGAACTGCAGCAACCGGGTCTGCGCATCAAGGCTGGCGCTGTTGATTTCGTCGAGAAACAGGGTGCCGCCATGCGCGAGTTCGAGCAGGCCGGACTTGCGGGCGACCGCGCCGGAAAAGGCACCCTTCTCGAAGCCGAAAAGTTCGGACTCCAACAGACTGGGCGGCAGCGCACCGCAGTTGAGTGTAAGAAACGGGCCTTCGCAACGCACCGACAGCCCGTGGATGCGCGCAGCCAGGACCCCTTTTCCGGCGCCTGTTTCGCCTTCGAGCAGCACCGGCAGTTCGGTCGCCGCCACCTGGGTGATGAGCTGATGGCACTGCTTCATTGCCGGCGCATGGCTCTCCAGAAGCGGCGGTGCAGCCTGGGCTGCAACCTGGGCGGTAAGCTGATCGATGCGACGGCGCTGGGCCAGGCTGTCGTGCAGGCGCTTGAGCGTCATCCGCACCGCATCGAGTTCCAGCGGCTTCAACAGCACATCGGTCACCCCCAGATGAAAGGCCTCGACCGTGTTGTGCGCGGTGGCAAAGCCGGTAGCCAGTATCACCGGCATGTTCGTATTCGAGTCCCGCGCGGCGGCGATAAGCGCCAGCCCGTCGGCGCCCGGCAGGCGCAAATCGGTGAACAGCGCATCAGGCGGGTTCGCGCGCAATTCAGCGAGCGCGGCGTTGCCGTCCTGCATGGGCAAGGGATCGAAGCCGGCCTCGACTGCGAGCTTCGCAAGCAGCTTGGCCTGCGCGACGTCGTCTTCGGCAATGAGCAGGGTGAATGTCATGCGGCGGCCTCCGGGGCTGTCTGAAAATCGAGGCTGAAGCAGGCACCATGCGCGGATTCCAGCAAGGCGAGTTCGGCACCCATCTCGCGCGCCAGGCGCTGGCTGATGGCCAGCCCCAGCCCGGTCCCCTGCCCTGCGGGCTTGGTGGTGACGAAAGGCTCGAACAGGCGCGCGCGTACGCTCTCGGGCAGGCCGGGGCCATCGTCGGCGACGACCAGCGCGGGACGCTCGCCCGGCAACACACTCATGTGGATAGCGTGCGCGCCGGCCTGCACGGCATTGAACACCAGATTGAACAGGATCTGCTCCACCCGAGAAGCATCGGCGCTGACCCTCACCGGGCCGTTCGCAACGAGATCGATGCCGACACCCTGCTTGCGCGCAAGCGGCGTGACCAGACGGACGAAGGCGGCGCAGATCGCTTCCAGGTCGACGACCTGAAGGCTGGGCACCGGCGCGCGCGCGGCGGTCAGCATATCGCGCACGATCTGTCCTGCCCGCCTCGCCTGGGTTTCGATGGTGGTCAGGGCATCACGCAGTTCGGGGTCAGTGGTAGCGGGCAGCGCGCTCTGTGCATAGCCCAGAATGTTGGAGAGCGGCGTATTGAGCTCGTGCGCCACCTCGCCCGCCAGCTGGCCAACGGCGGCGAGCCGCTGCTCGGAGCACAGGCGGCGCAGCGCCTCGTTGCGCTCGTGCGCGGCCTCCTCGGCCTCGACGATGTGGCGACCGATGCGCTCGCGCAGGCCGCCGATCGCAGTCGCCAGATCGGCGACCTCGATCGGCGCGTTGGCCGGCACGGGCGCCAGCGCGTGTTCCGGGTCGGCCTGCTCGATCAGGGCGGCGACCGGCGCCACCAGACGTCGCAGCAGCAAACGGCGCAAGGCCCAGAAACTGAGCGCGGCGAAGACCGCAAGCGCCAGCGCCATCAACCCGGCAAGCTGCCAGGCAGCACGGCGGGCAGGGTTCGGATCGTATTGCGCGAGCACCTCGCCGATTTCCTCGCCCGCTGCGTGCATCGGCACGCGCAGCAGTTCGATGCCCGGCAGGCGGGTGCCAGTTTGCCCGAGCACCTGGCCATCGGCGCGGCGAACCTCGGCATAGGCCACGGCACCCTCAAGATCGCCCAGATAGCGCTCGAGCGTGCCGTAGTCGCGCAGCAGCACCGCGTCGAGGGAAATGGTGGCGAGTTGCGTGGCGAGTGCGCGCGCCTTGTCCGCCTGCGCCTCCAGAATGAGCCGCTGGGTGGTGTGCCAGATGGCGCCGCCCAGGGCCAGAAACAGCGCCAGCCAGGCGCCGCCGAGGATGACCGTCAGCCGGAATGCCAGCGACCGCCGCTTCACCAGCTCTCCAGCGTGCGCACCATGCGCCGGACCGCGATGAAATGCGCGTCGTCGATTGCGACGAAACCGTTGTCCGGCCCGAGCGCACGCAAGGCTTCGCGTCCCCCCGCGTCGGGATGCAGCAGCGCCTGGCGCACGCGTGCAGCATCGCTTGCCGCCACCTGCGGCGAGGCAGCAATCACGTGCGGCGGTAGCGGTTGCGAGGTGGCAAGCACGCGCAGTCCGCGCGGCAGATAGGATTTGGCGATGTCGAGACGCAGGCCGCCGGCGTCGAAGTTGCCGTGCAACACGGCCAGCGCGACGCGTTCATGACGATCCAGATGGACGACGCTGGCGAGGTCGGCGCGCCTGACGCCGGCCTGGGCAAGGATGAGCTTGGGCGCCACCGCACTCGACATGGAAATCTCGGCGCCGAAGGCAACGCGCTTGCCGACCAGATCGGTGACTTTCTCGATGGGGCTGTCGGCGCGCACCACCAGCGCACTCTGGTAGAACGCCTGCCCCCCCTTCGGATTCGCCTGCCAGAATTTCCACGGGGGCGCGTTCCCGCGCACGCACGTAGGGCGTCGGGCCGATATAGGCGTAATCGGCGCGGCCGCTTGCGATCATGTCGATCTGTTCGTCATAGGTGCTGGCGATCACCAGCCGCAGGGGGCGGCCCAGCACGCCGCCAAGATACAGCGTCAGCGGGCGGAAGCGCGCATAGATTCGGCTGGGGGTGTCATAGGGATGCACAACAAAAACGGCAGGACCCGGCGCGGCCAAGGCAGCAACGGGGGCCAATGCCAGGGCGGCGAGAAAATGGCGACGTTCCATATTCAGGGCCGGATACCCCGATGATGGTTAGGGTGCATGTCGAATGGGCTCACTTGTCGTGTTGTACGCGGTGTTGCCAACTTCGGATCATACCAATGCAACCCTTGGTCGGACTCTGCATTGGACATTTGCAGGTTGGCCATCGGCCCCATGAAAAAAGCCGCCCTTGGAAGGGGCGGCATCAGGATTCACCCGGCACCGGCTCAAGCCGGGTGGAGGAGGAAGATCTCATTGCGAATGAGGCATAGCGGAGTTTCCACGGACAGGACACTCCGGCCCGCTGTATCTGTACATCGCGTCTCAGCCGATGGTGGCCTCGGCGCTGTTCTTGTCGCCCTTGTTGTCGACCCAGTTGACCACGATCTTGTCGCCGGCCTTGGGACCCTTGACCTTGAAGCCGAGGTAGGGGTTCTTCGATACCGCACCGCCGATTTCGGCGTTCAGCACCGGGGCGCCGTTGATCGTCGCGGTCACTTCGGTGATGAAGTGGGCGGGGACCAGCTGGCCGGTCTTCGCGTCCTTGCGGGTACCGGTTTCCATCGGGTGGTTCATCAGCACTTTGACGTCGGCGACGTCGCCTGCCATGGTGGCACGGATACGCATGGGTTCAGCCATTTGGCTTTCCTTTCCTGAATGAGAATGTTGGGTTGTCGG
>JAJYXA010000427.1 GCA_021791235.1 Pseudomonadota bacterium | reverse complement strand
GGTCGGTGAGGTGGCAGACGGATCCCACTGCGATTCCTGATATCCGATCGCGGCCAGCAGCCGCCAGTCGATGCCGGTCAGTGTCTGGGCTTCCTGGAAATACCGGCGCAACGCAGGCAGGCGTTCGGGGCGGCGCTGCATGATGCCGAGGATGTCCGAGCTGTCCAGCCGTTTGACGTGACCGAAGTAGCGCTCGTAGATACGCTTGATGGTACCGTCCTGCTGCGCCTGCGCGACAAAGCGCGCCAGCGCATTGCGCAGCACCTGCGAGCTGCCGGTGGGCAACGCCCATACTATTTTTTGCGTGTCGGGAAGGTCGAATGCCACCGCCAGTTCGGGATAGAAGGTCCGCATGGGATCGAAATCCATGCCATTGATGACCACCGCGTCGTACTTGCCTGCCTGCAACTGCGCCAGCAGTTCATCCGGCCAGACGTTGTCGAGCGCGGACCAGGTCAGCCTGGGGTATTTGCGCTTCAAGCGCATCAGCATGGGCGTATGGCCCGAACCGATGATCAGCGCCAGCCTCTTGCCGGACAGGTCGGCGATGCTGCGCGGTGCCGGGTCGCCGGTGCGATAAACGATATGGACCGGCGTTTCGAATATCACCGGCCCGGCGATCAGGTGTCGATCCTGGACCACGGCCTGCGGCAAGGCTGCTGCCGCGAGGTGGATCTGATGTGTGTCGAGCAGTTCGAACAGGGCTTCCGGTTTGGTTTTTTCCGTCCAGCTGAGCGTCCAGTTCTGCGACTGGCCGAAAGCCTGGATCAGATCGTGCTCGAAGCCGGCGGCTTCGCCGTTGCGGGCGATGTAATAGGTGGCCGGACTGTTGCGCACGCCCACCCGCAGTTCGCCGCTGGTTTCCGGCGGCGGAACAGGGCGGCTGCAGGCAGCCAGTGCGGCCGCCAGCATGAGTGCAGCCAGTCTCCCGAACGATCCCATTGTTTTTATGGTGGGCATAGAGACAGTCTGACCGAGAGCGAAATTTTCGTCCAGCAAATCGCCCGACTCGGTTACAATACGCGCCGCCGGAGAGGTGGCAGAGTGGTCGAATGTACCTGACTCGAAATCAGGCGTAGGTGCAAGCCTACCGTGGGTTCGAATCCCACCCTCTCCGCCAATACATAAGCAAAAAAGCGCCTTTCGGGGCGCTTTTTTGTTGTGCCCATGTTTCTGCTACGTCTTGCGCAGGGAAACCGCTGTTCGACGATTGTGCTGGCCGAATGCCAGTGCGCTACTTGGCCTTCGTTTTTTCCCTTATTTCAGCCATCTTCGCTCGCCATTCATTCAGTTCCTCATCTTCCTTTTCAAGCTGTATCGCCACGGCTTCCAGCGCATTCATTTTTTTGTCTTCCAGCCTGCGTTTCAACTTCGATCGCATTCTCGACAGCAGCCGTTCGGTTTCTTCCTTGCTCAAAAGCCTGGCTTTTTCAAGGTATTCATCAGAAGGTGTTTTTTTCATCGTTTTCCATCCCCGGTTTCTGGAAGTTCCGCAATTTTTAATGCTACATCCGTATCCGGCGGGCGATCTACCACGGTCTGATGACAGCGACGGGCGGGGGTGGCGTTACGGGGCGCGAGACAAGCGGACGCACTGGAAGTTCCGGTCATCTGTGCCTGTTTAATTCGTCGAGTGCCATACGAATCTTCACGTCAACGTCATACGCCCTCATTAGGGTGGCGTTGGGCTCCCAGGGTATTGAGGTCGTCTGCAGAAATTCATCCACGGAGCCCGTGCGTCGAAGAACTTTGTATTCACAATTCAAGAAAGGATTTTCCCGTGATCAGCATCAAGACCCAGATATCCCTGTGCGTCGCCGCAACCATCGCGTGTGGTTCAGCCATGGCAGACGAGCATGACAAGCATCAGCCCCGCATTCCCCACCTCGATCATGTGTTCCTGATCATGCTGGAGAACCATGCCTACGACCAGA
Organism: Pseudomonadota bacterium; assembly: GCA_021791235.1. The sequence continues at coordinate 3,265 of JAJYXA010000427.1, read as the reverse complement.
TCATCGGCAACAGCGATGCGCCGTTCATCAACCAGATGGCCAAGCAGAAAAACCTGGCAACCAACTTCTTCGCGGTCGGTCACCCCAGCCTGACCAATTACCTCGAAGTCGTCGGCGGCTCCAATTTTGGCGTGATCAACGACCATTCGCCGGACTGGCACAACGTCAACTGCACCCCCAACCTGGTGAGCGGCATTCCGTCCGACGAGTCGGTCGCGGCGCCAATCTGCCCCATCGCCGGTTCCGGCATGGACGCGGCAACTGTCGCGGTCGACACCACCAACGAAGGCACGCCGGCGAACCCCGTCTACAACCAGCCCCTGACCGCCGCGCCTACCGTTGGCAAGACCATCGCCGACCAGCTGGTCGCCGCAGGCATGAGCTGGAAGACCTACCAGGAAGACCTGGGGATCGGCGGGCCTGACCGTGTGAACGCCGGCGACGGCACCTTCACCAACCTGAGCCCGGTCAACAAGGCGAATCTGGTTGCAAAATACGCGGTCAAGCACAACCCGTTCATCTATTTCGCCAACGTCCAGGGCAACACCGACCGGGACAACGGTTTCAACAACATGGCCGACTTCACCGGGCTGAACGGCCTGTATGCCGATCTGGCGACGGGCAAGGTACCGAACTTCTCGTTCATTGCCCCGAACCAGTGCCACGACATGCACGGCCAGAGCAATGCAGGTGCCTTCTGCGGCTACGACGATCCGGCTCCGAACAACAATCCCGCGCTGATCCAGGCTGGCGACAACGCCGTGCAGAAGCTGGTGACTGCGATCGAGCAGTCCGACGTCTGGAAGGAAGGCAAGAACGCCATCGTCGTGATGTTCGACGAGAACGACTACAGCTCGCAGCCGAACAAGGTCGTCACCATTGTCGAAACCAACTACGGCAAGAATGGGGTGCAAAGCAGCAAGCCGTACAACCATTTCGCCATGCTCAAGACCCTGGAAGCCGGTTTTGGCCTGGACTGCCTGAACCATGCCTGCGACAAGAACGTGGCAACGATGAACGACATGTTCTCGCGTTAAGCGTTGACTGCGTTTAGCAACGCTGGAATGGCCGTGCTCTGCACGGCCATTCTTTTTGTGGCCGTCGACCCGTGATGATCCTCTGATCTTGTCAGTCGCGCAGGGGGGAGTCATCCCCGGTCAGTCTCTCCTTCTACCTGCTCTCGGGGCGGGGAGTGCGCGTGATTCAGGTGATGCCTGGGGCGAGGCCGGCGTGGCAGCTGCGCGGGAAAGCACAACAACAAAGCGCCAGCCAGCATAGCTTTTTGCACCCTTGAAGGCTTCGTCTTTGGATGAAAATCCGCTGGTCTTGAATGGGCGGCCGGGCGCCGGGCTGTATACGCCGACGATGCCATGCGTGTCGGGCTCGCGAATCAGTGCAAGCGCGCCGCCGGTCAACGGGTCGCGATAGGCGCGGCGCAGGTGCCGCACGACGTTGGGGCGACGGTTGTCCTCCAGCAGGTCGTCGATGCTTTGCGGCAGGCGCGGCTGCGCGGGATCGAGTTCGTAGTAGCTTCGAATGGCCTGGCGGTATTGGTCGCCGATGAACAGTAGGTCGGCCTCGCGATCGCGTTGCGACTCGGTGCGCCACAGGGTGCCTGCCACCGCCAGCCCCATGCCGACGAGCGCGATCAGCATCAGCGCGAACAGGTAGGTGAAGCCGGATTGCGCGGACTTACCAGTCGGCATAGGCGCTGCCGTCGTACGCCGTGCCCGGTGCACCGCTCTTGATGTCGTACATCGCGCCTGCGGTATCGCCCGACGGCGCCACGATCTGCCAGGTGTCCGGGCGCTCGGTGATCGGATCGACGGGGAGCGAACGCAGATAGCGTGCGCTGACCAGCGCGTCGAGGCTGTCCGGGTAGCGGCCGGTGTCGCCATGATATTTGTCGATCGCGTCGCGCATGACGGCGAGATCCTCTTTGAGGATGGTTTCGCGCGACATTTCGAGGTGCTTGAAATAGCGCGGCAGCGCCAGGGCCAGGAGAAGCGCGATGATGGCCATCACGACCATGAGTTCGACCAGGGTGAATCCGCGTCGCATCCGTTTCAGCATGGTTTCACCATTCCCGGTAGGGCACGCCGTTGAGTCCGGTGGCGGGCGACAGCGAATACACGTCGAACACGTCACGTCCGCGGGCAGGTGCGTCGGGGGGGCTGGCGTAGCTGCGCTGCCCCCAGGTTTCGGCCGGCGGCACGGTCGCATCCGGGAAAAACGGGTCGCGCGGCAGGCGGCGGAGGAAATAGATTTTGGTGGCGTCCGGCTTGGTCTTGTCGGGCACGCCCTGCCACAGCACGTCGAGATCGGGCGGATAGCCACTGCCGTCGGCCGGCGAGTTGACGAGGCCATCCTTGACGCTCTGTTTGTAGGCGTCGAGCGCCGTACGGATCTGTCGCAGCGCTTCGCGCAATTCCGTTTCCTTGTGGCGCTGCTGCACCAACTGGGCGAACGGCACCGCCATGCTGGCGAGCAGCGCCAGGATGGCCAGGGTGACCATCAGCTCGATCAGGCTGAATCCGCCGCTGCGCCGGGGCATGGCCTAGTCGACGTTCGCCGGCGACGGCGGTGCTTCAGGCGCGGTGGGTTGAACCGGAACGGCGCCCGGCTCGGACGGTTGCTCGGCCGGCGGGTTAACGGGCAGAAGCGGCAGCGCCGAGGGTGCCGGAATCTCGGGGGCGGATGGGACCGGAACGGCGTTCGGCACGGCCGGTTGCTCGGCCGGCGGGTTGATCGGCTGTTGCGGCGGCGCTGGCGGCGGCCGATGCTGCGTCGGGATGAAGGGGGCTGCCAGGCCGCCGCCGATGGCGTTTTCGGTGCCGCCGCGGAATTCGGTCAGCGCCGGCTGCCGGGTGCTGTCGCTGCGCAGGATGCGCGGGGTGATCAGCAGTACGATCTCGGTCTTGTTGCGTTCGTCGTGATGGTCGGAGAACAGCCGTCCCAGCAGCGGCAGGTCGCCCAGTCCCGGTATCTTGGCGGCGCTCTTGCGGTCTTCGTCCGAAATCAGCCCGGCCAGAACCTGGGTTTCGCCGTCCTTCAGCCGCAGGGTGGTGCCTGCGTTGCGGGTGCCGATCTGATACGTGAGGGTGCCGTTGTTGCTGCGGATTTCGCGCACGATGTTGGACACCTCCAGCCCGACCTTGATCTGCACGTCATCGCGCATCAGCACGCTGGGCTCGACGTCGAGCTTCAGCCCCACGTCGAGGTAGGACACCGATTCCGACACCACGCCGGTCGACGTGGTGTTGGA
>JAJYXA010000380.1 GCA_021791235.1 Pseudomonadota bacterium | reverse complement strand
CTACGGCAAGCTGATGCTCGGCCGCCACAACGTGCTGGTGATGGACGAACCGACCAACCACATGGACATGGAATCGATCGAGTCGCTGAACCTCGCGCTCGACCTTTTCAAGGGCACGCTGATCTTCGTCTCGCACGACCGCCAGTTCGTCTCCAGCCTCGCCACCCGCATTCTCGAAATCACGCCGGAAGGCGTCGAGTTCTACATGGGCACCTACGACGAGTACCTGCATTCCAAGGGGCTGGAGTGAACATTACCCCCCTCTCCCCAACCCTCCCCCTCCAGGGGGAGGGGGCGAACGATGCGCTGCGCGCGCCCAAACCGGTTAATGAAGTCGTCGTCATCGGCCTCGGCCAGCTCGGCCGCGTGTTCGCCGGAGGCCTCTTGCGGAGCGGGCACACGGTGGTACCGGTCAACCGCGGCGACGACATGGTGGCGCTGGCGCAGGCACGCCCCGCGCCGGAACGGGTATTGGTTGCTGTGGCCGAGAACGACCTCCACGCCGTGCTGGCGGCCCTGCCCGACGCCTGGAAGCCGCGCGCCGCGCTGATCCAGAACGAGCTCCTGCCGCGCGACTGGCTGGCGCACGGGCTCGTCGACCCCACGGTGATCTCGGTGCGGTTCGAAAAGAAGAAGGGCACCGACGCCAAGCCGCTGATTCCTTCGCCCGTGGCCGGCCCGGGCGCCGCGCTGCTGTGCCGCGCGCTGACCGCCATCGACCTGCCGTGCCGCGAAGTCGCCCTGGGCGACGCACTGCTGTTCGAACTGGTGCGCAAGAACGTCTACATCCTGACCACCAACCTCGCCGGCCTCAAGACCGGCGGCAGGTGGCCGAACTGTGGGCGCGGCACGAAGCCTTCGCCCGGCAGGTGGCGGACGAGGTGATGGACATCCAGGACGCATTGACCGGCGTGCGGCACGACCGCGACGCGCTGATCGCCGGCCTGCCGGAAGCTTTCGAGGGCGATCCCGAACACGGCTGCACCGGGCGCTCGGCGCCGGCGCTGCAGCACGCCGACGCCTTTGGGCTGAGCGTGCCGACCCTGCGGGCGCTGGCTGGCTGAAGTCCGGCCGAACCGGTTAACGCCGGGGCTGATGGATCAAATTGCGCGGCCCCCGGGTTTCTGCGCATCGCCGCCATACCTCCCCGAGTGGTCGAATGGTAGCCAATGGGACGACCGGTCGGTTTTGACTCGGCCCTTGATGCGATAGGGCACACCGTCCTTCAGCGTTTCAGGCGGCAGGGTCCTGATTTGCTGGATCAGGTTTCTCGATTGCATGATCGCGTCCACCCGCAGCACCGTGCTGGAGGCTGCCGGGATCAGCGTGGCGGTGCGCGACAGGCTTTGGGCAAACGGCCGTCCGTTCACCTCCAGCTCGAACTCCAGCGCCTCGATTGTCAGGTCGAAATCGTTCGGATTGGCCACCCGCAGCCCCACGTCGAAGCGCTGCTCGAAAAGTCCGAGGCGCTTGACGTCGACTTCGGCCACGCTCACGCGCGGCGGCACCGCATTCAGCGGCAGGCCGGAACAGGCGGCGAGATTGAACAGTACCAGCAGAATCCACAGGCGGCGCATGACAGACCCTATCGAAGTTCGGCCAGCAGCTGCGCCATCATGCGGTGCGCCTGCGCTGCGTAGCCGCCGCCAAACAGATTGGCGTGGTTGAGGATGTGATACAGATTGTAGAGCGTCCGGCGCACCGCATAGCCGGGGTCGAGCGGCCAGGCTTCGCGGTAGGCGGCATAAAAATCCGGCGCGAAGCCGCCGAACAGCTCGCTCATGGCGAGATCGCATTCACGGTCGCCGTAATACACCGCAGGGTCGAAAATCACCGGCGCCCCACAAGGGGACTCCGACTTTCTATGCCCTGAAGGGCATGAAAGATCGTATGACCCGTCATCGAGAAAACCATGGTTGCCGCCCCACAAGTCGCCGTGCAGTAGCGAGGGCACGGGCCGGTAGCCGGCGAAGAAGCCATCCAGCCGCGCCATCAGCGCTTCGCCGTCGCGCCGCAGCGTGCCGCCGTAACCGTTCCCGGCCGCCAGCCGCAACTGAAACCCGAGCCGCTGTTCGCGCCAGAAATCGACCCAGTCGTTCATACAGGCATTCGGTTGCGGCGTGGCGCCAATCCAGTTGTCGCGCGCGCCGCCGAATTGCGCGGCGCCGACACGGTGCTGCTGCGCCAGTTGCCGGCCCAGTAACACGGCGTCGCCGTGCGGCTTGAGCGGCAGGTATTCGAGCACCAGATACGCCTGTCCCGCGGCGATGCCGTGGCACAGGACCTGCGGCACCCGCACCGCGTCCGCCGCCGCCAGTTCGGCCAGCCCCGCCGCTTCCGCCTCGAACATGGCGAGCCGCGCGCCGGACTGGGTTTTGACGAAAAACGTGCGCGCCCCGTCGCTGAGCGTGAACGCCTCGCTGATGTCGCCGCCGTGCATGGCCCGCGTATCCTGCGCCGTGAAAGGCAGGCCGCTGGAACGGCTGATGGCGGCGGCGAGTTCGTTGTGGAAAGCACTCATGGCTCGACCAGCGGCTGGATGCGCAGCGCCAGCGCGGCGTAGGCGGCGCGCAGGGCGGCCTCGGCCTGCTGCGGCGTGGCGGCGCGGCTGAAGAGGAAACCCAGATAGCCCGCGCCCTCGGGCGGCGGCGCCACCAGCTGGCCGGGCGGCGCCGTGATCTCGATGCCGGTGAGGCCGGGCACGGCACGCGCGATGTCGAGGCCGTCGACCCCATGAAAAATCCCGCTGGCCGGAATCGGGATCATCATCACGCCGGCGGCGCTGCCGTTCACCTGCGCCGGCAACGGCAGGCCGGCGGCGTGGCGCAGCACGATTTCCGCCGACCCCATGCCGAGGGTGACGGCGAGCACCCGTCCGCACAGGCCGCCGATGCCGCGCGGCGCGATTTCGAGCAGCCACGCGCCGGCGTCGTTGATGCGCGCCTCGGCGTGGATGACGCCCTCGGTCACGCCGGCGGCCACGCAGGCACGCTCGACCGCGGCGGCGAGTTCGCGCTGCGTGGCATCCGGCAGGCGCGAGGGCGTAATGAAGAGGGTTTCCTCGAAATAGGGTCCGTCGAGCGGATCGGGCTTGTCGAACACGGCGAGCACCCGCAAAGCGCGGTTGCTCAGCACGCCGTCGAGCGCGGCTTCGGCACCTGGGATGAAGCGTTCGACCAGCAGCTCGTCCCGATCGCGCTGCGCGCGCGCCTGGATGCGCCGCGCCTGCTTCAGCGCACGCGCGAGTTGATCGGAATCGTCCACCCGGATCACGCCGCGACTGGCGTTGAGGCGCCGCGCTTTCACCACCAGCGGAAAGCCCAATGCCGCGGCGGCTTCCAATTCGTCCGCGCCCACCCCGACGAAGGCCGGATACGGCAGGCCGCTCGCCTGCTGCAGCCGGCGGAAGCGCAGCTTGTCGGTGAGCGTCGCCACCGCCTCGGGCGGATTGCCCGGCAGCTTCAGCGCAACGCGCAGCCGCGCCGCCAGTGCCGTACCCTTGTCGTCCACCGCCAGCACCGCTTTGACCGGCTGCTTCAGCGCATGCAAAACCTGCGGCAATGCAAGTTCGGGCCGATCGAACGGAACGCTCATCAGCGGCGGCAGGCCCCAGCCGGGCGCAAGCCGGTGACAGTAATCGGCGCAGGCGACGAGCTCGATGTTCAGCCGCGCCGCCGCGGCGATGAAGTCCTGGTTGGCATAGCCCGCGGCGGGGAGCAGCAGCAGAAGGCGCGGCATGATGCGGTCAGAAGCTGGCGAGCTGGGTTTCGGTCGGCTCGGCGCAGCAGTACCACGGCTCGGAGTGATGCGGCATGGCCGCGCCGAATTGCGCCGGATCGAGCGGCGGCGGGGCCTCGCCCAGCGCGGCATGGGTGCGCGCCCAGATGCCGGCGAACACTGCGGCGCGCGGCAGCGCGGCCTGCTCGGCGTCCGTCACCCAGGCCATGATGTCGCGTTGCAGGACGTCGACGCGCGCATCCCCGGCCTGCCACGGATAACCCAGCATGGCCTCGTCGAAGGCGCCGACGCGCGCCGCAAAATCCGGCAGCTGCAGCAGATGGGAACCCTGCGGAACCAGCAGGCGGATCGCCAGCTGCACCGGCGGCACGGCTTCGACCAGATGCAGCTTCAGCAAGGTGGCGAGCAGGTCGCGATAGCCCGCCAGCGTGGTCCACGGCGTGAACGGAACGAAGGTGGGGGCCAGCTCGATGCCGAGCGCGCGACAGCGCGCCAGCGCCGTTTCGAAATCCGCGTGGGTGTGGCCCTTGGCGAGCCGGTCCAGGATCGCGTCGTCGACCGATTCGACCGCGGTGACGACGAACAGCAGACCACATTGTTTGAGGCGCGGCAGCAGGTCGGCGTGGTTCAGCAGATGCTCGACCTTGACCGTCGCGTCCCAGGTGAGACCGGGGAAACGCGCGTGCAGCGCCTCGGCCACTTTCAGCGCATGGGTCGGGCCGTTGAGAAAATCGGGGTCGCCGAAGCTGATGTGCTGCGCGCCGACGGCGACCTGCTGCGCGATGTCGGCCAGCACGATCTCCAGCGGCACGATGCGAAATTTCCCCTCGTACACCGGCACCACCGGGCAGTGGCGGCACAGATGCTTGCAGCCGCGGCCGGCCTCGGCAAAGCCGGTGATTTTTTGCGTGCCGTCTGCCAGGATCAGCTTGGCGTAGCGTTGCAGCTCGGGCAGCACGCTGCGGTCGGGCAGCAGGAATTCGATCCGGTCGCGCCGCACCACCGTGTCGTCCGGCACGACCCCGGATTGCACCCAGGCCAGCAGATCGGGTTCGGATTCGCCGCCGAAGATCGCCTCCACCCCCAGGCCTTTCAGCCACGCCGCGTTGACCGGCGCATACAGGCCGAACGCGGCGATGCGGGCGCGTGGCGCCAGCGCGCGGATTTTCGGCAGGGCGGCCGCGGCAATCCGCGTGGCGGTGTGCATGCCCAGATAGATCGCCACGCAGTCGGCGTACGCAAACGTGGCCGGATCGAGTTTTTGCTGCGACAGGTCGACGCAGGCGCTGGCGATGTGTTCACGCGCAAACCATGCTGCCGGCTGCGCCAGATTGAACGGCTGCCGCCCCAGCTCGTAGGGGCTCACCAAAACAATGCGCGCCCCGGGGGACGCGCATGTTTTTGCTGGGCAAGCCGTCATGACAGGACGTTACTTGGCCTTGGGACGCTGTTCGAACATTTTGGCGATGCCGGGATCGCGCGAGGCGCCGGCGGCTTCCATGCGCTTGAGGTATTCGT
>JAJYXA010000488.1 GCA_021791235.1 Pseudomonadota bacterium | reverse complement strand
GGACGATCACCATGGTGCGCTGGCTGGCCGGAATCCCTTTGGAAAAATCAATGCGCGGCAGCGCTCGGGGGGGCAGGACCAGCGTGACCATCAGATTCACCAGCGGGACAGCCAGCGCCGAGACGCCGATCACGCCGGTGATCGCAAAAAACCAGTAGCGCCAGTCATCCAGCGCGAAGCCGTCGAAAGCGGACAACACGACCGCTGTCGCCAGTGCGGTAAGCAGCAGGATGGGGCCGAGGTACAGGGCCAGGCGAAAATGCCGGCCCGCGCGGGTGGCCCGCAATTTCCACGGCAAGCGGCAGCCGACCGCACGTTCCAGGCTCGGCCGTCCGTGATCGATCAGGTAGTAGCCGACATGCGCGCTGCGGTCGTGGGTCCCCAATTGCCCTGCGGCCGCCTGTGCGAGAACAATGGCTTCGCGTGCCACCGCCAACTCGCTGCACGAACTACCCCGCGCCACGTCCTCGATGACATGCCGGTAGCGGTCGCGGGTGGCGAAATCCTGGCTGGCATGCATCCCCGCCGGGTCTTCACGCAACGTCTGTTCGACGACACTGAGCGATTCGACGAAATGCTTCCAGTCCATTGCGCCGATGAAACGCAGACTGCCGATACTGTTGGCGATGGAGATCTGGTTGGCCGCGGCCGTTCGGCCTGCCGCCTCCGACAAGGCGGTTGCGGTCACCCCCTGGTCGAGCAGTTTCTGCTCGACCCAGGTTTGGACGAAGGCCATGGCGGGGCCCTGAGACTGAAGTCTTGCGTAAAACTCCTCCACGAACGGCGCGGTCAGCGGCACATCGGCATTGGCAAACTCGGCCAGCAAATGGATCAGCTGTTTCGGTTCCGTTTCGGCCGTCGCGAGCATGCGGTCCGCCCAGGCGATGGCTGCGTCGCGCTCCTCGCGCCGATTGGCGATGCGCAAGCCGACGCGGCGGAGATTCTCCAGCAGCGCCAACTGCAGCATGATCGGGAAAGCCCACAATTCGCCCAGCTTCAAGGGCTCGACGGTCTGGTAGGCGGCGACGAACTGCGTGGTGTTGTCGCCGTCAACCCGGCCGTCCATGTGGGAGATCAACTCCAGGGCCAGATCGTAGATGCGGGGAAAACCCGCTGACGGCCCGTCAGCCAGACGCGGCAACTGCCGGCTGTACCCGCGCGGCAGGTGCCGGCGCGCCAGCGTGATCTGCTGCTCGATCAGATAGAAGTTGTCGAGCAACCAGGCCTCGGCCGATACAATCCGCTGTCCCTGCGTCGCTGCGGCGGTCACGAGGTCGTACGCCGCCAGCAGAACGCGCGCATTGTCCGCCAGCCGCGGCAGCAACCGGTCCGGGCCCGGACGCGGCTCGATTCGATGCTGGCCCGCCAGCGTGACCGCGTGACGTTTCAGTTGCTCGATGCTGAACAGTTCCGAGCGCAACAACTCGGTATCGCGGTCGGTACGCAGCGTATTCCGAGTGCGGGCCGAAAATACGAACTCTTTGATGTCTATGACATTCTCCTGGTTCGAACCGGGCGGGTAGCGCGGCAAGGACCTTATGGCCTATGTTGGCTGAAAACGCATACCGAACTGTTGTGTTGCACGTGCGGGCTGAATCAGCCAGCATTGAAAAAACGGGAAAACCTCACACATCCAGCAGCGAAATTCATCGCTACCTGCAGCAGCTTTATTGTCAGGATGACCTGCATTGGCGACGGGCAAACCGGATAAAAACAGAAAACGGGGCCTGCTGCATGCCTTACCTGCTCATCGCAGCATAGAACAATTTAGACGCTCACAAGTCCGCAGCGGGAGTGACCGTGTTGGTCACTCCCGCTGCGGGGTTATGGCGATAGGCGACTGCGACACACCGACCGGTCAGATCGCGCGCCGCAGTGGATCATCATTTGCCAAACCGCACCTTCGCTTCATTCACGCAAACATCCTTCGCGTTTCCTGCGTAGGTGTCGCACTTTTCCTTGGCCACCCTGTATTCAGCGGCAAGCTTGTCTGCCGTGGCGTCCATGCGGGCATCGTCAGACTTCTCACTGGCCGTGGCATTCGCGTCCGAGGTCTTCATCTGCGCCTTGGCATCGGCCCTGGCGGCAATCTCCGCGGACTTCGCTTCCTTCACGCATACATCTTTTGTGTTGCCTGACCTGTCATCGCATCGTTCCTTGGCAACCCCATAATCCGCTTCGGCCCTGGCGACGCGAGCCTGGTAGCGGGTCTCAGGGGTCGGTTTGTAGCCGGCTTCGAGTTCGGCCAGTGCGACCCTCTCATTGCCTTTGGCCCCCGCCATGCAGATATCGTTCGGGTTGCCGGACAACGAATTGCAGCCCGCCTTGGCCAGCTTGTATTCAGCCGAGATCTTGTCCTTGCCCGCCCTGTAGTCGTGCTTCGACAGGCTTTGCGCCATGGTGCCGGCGCTGAACGTGAGGCTGACCGCAAGCGCAATTACATTGATGCTGAGTGTGTTCACTGGTGTCCTTTATGGGATGGTTTGCAAGTGATGCATCGACAATCCATGCCATGCAGACACTTCATCTTTGCCAAGCGCGCGTGCTGTTCCAGGCAACGCGCATTGCCACGGTGCAGGAATTGCACGCATGTCGGCTCCGATGGCTGAAGCTTAGGGAGACCCGGATTCTCTGTCTGTCTGCTGTCGCACATAGCCGATACAGGTGACCCATTGTCACCCGTGGTAGTCAATTGGCTTCACCAGCTAGCCAGTTGGTTCGGGCTGCTGGTCACATCACGTGAAGGGCTCCGTGTCACCTGCTGATCCCGCCCGGATGGATCAATGGCTTGGAAAAAAGTCTTTTTGCCTCCGGTCGTTCTCCGCTTCGAATTTGAAGCTGATTCTGATTTCGGAAAATTCTCTTTTGCGAAAACCTGCACTCTCGGCAAGCGCCCGTGATGCCAATGGCCTGAGCCTGTTTCGACATGGGGCTCGATGCTTCAAGCGCGGTGGAGAGCCCGGCCAGCTTGAGCCGGACGGGTCATTTCAAAGCCCGCCAGCAACAAACCGCGTCCATCGCGAGTAGGGTTTCACGTCCCTGGGAGCGAGGCCAAATCCGATGCCAATGCCGCAGCCCGTCAAAAAGCAGCCTCATTCACCTTGGCGTGCCCTGAGCCAGGCGATCAATTCGTCCGTTGGCATCGGCCGCGCGATCAAGTAGCCCTGAATGCGGTCGCAGCCGAGCGTACGCACCAACTCGAGCTGATCCTCGGTTTCGACGCCTTCGGCCACGGTCGTCAAGGCCATACGACGCGCCATGTCAATGCTGCCCTGCAGGATCGCATGGGCGGTTGCATCCTCCGCCCCCTTGTTGACGAAGCTGCGGTCAAGCTTGAGTTCGGTGAAAGGGATGCGATCAAGCTGCTCGAACGATGAGTAGCCGATACCGAAATCGTCGATCGAAAGCCCGAAGCCCTTCAGGCGCAGTCGTGTGAGCACGTCGAGCGCGGTGGTGAGCTCCTTCATTACGCCGGTCTCGGTGACTTCCAGGATGACGTCGGCGGGGAGGAGGCCGGCGGCCTGGGTCGTGGCATGGATGAAATCCGGCAACCGCAGGTCATCGAGCCAGCGTCCCGAGAGGTTGATGGCGATGGTCAGAGGCAGGCCGATGTCGTGCAGGCGGGCGCCTTCCATCAGCGCGCGCGAGGTCAGGATTTGCGACAACTCACCCACCAGGCCCTCGCGTTCGGCCACACCGATGAAGGCGTCCGCTGAGAGGATGCCACGGGACGGATGCCGCCAACGCGCCAGCGCCTCGACTCCCACGGGCTTGAGGCTGGCCGCGTCCACCTTGGGCTGGAACCAGACGGTGAATTCATCACGGGCGACCCCGTCGCGAATGGACTGCGGAGAGACTTGCAGCGGCGCGGCACGTTGGCGCCTGCGCGCGCGTGGAGCGGCCGGCCGGCTGAGGAGCCCGGTCATCTGCGCGCTTGTCACCGGCTTCTGCACCTGCCCAAGCACGTGCAGCCCCTGCAGGTCGGCTAGCTTGCCTGCCGTATTCAGCACCTTTTCGTCCGCGCCGCTCATCAGGATTACGCCGCCCCGGAACCCAGTGCGGCCGAACAGGCGGAGCAATTCGACACCATCCATGGTCGGCATGCTGAGGTCGCAGACCAGGGCTTCCAGGCTGCCGTTGCGTTCCTTCAGCAGCTGCAGCGCGTCGAGTCCGTTGTCGGCCGTCAGCACATCCTTCACGCCTAGCGTGGTGAGCATTGCGGCCATCTGCTGCAGCACCACCGGATCATCGTCGACGACGAGTAGTGCGCCATGGTTTGCAAGCGGTGCCTCCAGAGCCGGCGTTACCGCGGGCCGCCAGGGAGCGAGCCGGGCGTGCACCGACTCGACTTCCTTGAGCGCGCCGCGCAGCGTTGTGAGTGACGACTCGAAATCGTCCGCGCCGGCGCTCCTGGCAAAGGTTTCCAGATCGGCGGCCAGCTTCGCATAGCGCAGCGCACCGACGGTACGGGCCGAGGATTTCTGCTTGTGCATTTCCTGTGCCACGCCGGCAGCGGTGGTGCCGGTTGCCAGCCGGTCGAGGCCGCTTGAGGCCGAGCGGAGGAAAGTGGCGACCAGTTCGCACGCCTGCGCTTCGTTGGTGTCTCCCAGGATGTCGTAAAGACAGGAGAGATCAAGAATCGCCTTGTCCATTGTCTGCGACGCCGCTGGCATCGCCGTCGCACAGCCACCGATCCAGCGTTCCAGCTTGGCACGCAGCGTTTCCAGCAGGATCGGCTTGATTAGCGTGTCGTCCATGCCGGCATCGTGGCAATGTCGCAGTTCCGCAGCGCGGTCTGCGGCCGTGATGCAGATGATCGGCGTGCGCCGGCTGCCCGTCGCCTCGCGCGCGCGCACAGCACGGGCCAGCGCGAGGCCGTCCATCACCGGCATGTTGAGGTCGGCGAGGATCAGGTCGTAGTGGCCGCCGGCCCAGGCCTCCAGGGCGGCGGTGCCGTCGGCGACGATATCCGCCCGGCAGCCGAGATTGGCGAGCTGCGTCCGCAGCAGAATCTGGTTGGGGGCATAGTCCTCCGCCACCAGCACGCGCGCGCCCTGCAGCGTCGTGCAGACGGGCACCGGGAAGGGCAGGCAGCCCGCACATTCAAGCCGTGAAACCATGGGGAGTTCGACCCAGAAGGTGCTGCCGCGGCCCGGCGCACTGTCGACCCCGATGCGGCCGGCCATGGCTTCGATCAGGTGGCGGGCGATTGCCAGACCAAGTCCCGCGCCCTCGATGCGGCCTCTTTCCGCACCGAGGCGATTGAAGGGCACGAACAGTTGCGCCTGGTCGGTGAGGGCAATTCCCGG
>JAJYXA010000526.1 GCA_021791235.1 Pseudomonadota bacterium | reverse complement strand
CAGCGAGCTGACCTGGCACGCGAGTCCTTTTGCCGTCGCCGGCACGGTCAGCGTGGAGACGCCGGCTGTCCCGCTGCGCGTGTCCCACGCGGCAGGGTTCTGCGAGATCAGCCCGGCCACCATGCGCGCCGACATCGCGAGACGCTGATCCAGCGTGCGGCGCATTTCATCGTCCAGATCGCGCAGCATCCAGACCGCGACCCCGCCCCACAGGAGGCTCAGCGATACGCCGATCATCAGCAGCAAGCGCAAGCGCAGGCTCATGCGTCCCCCATGTTGAAGCGGTAGCCGACACCGCGCACGGTCTCGATCAGGTCGGCGCCGAGCTTGCGCCGCAGATGATGGATATGCACATTGAGCGCATTGCTCTCGATCTCCTCGCCGAAACCGTACAGGCTGTCCTTGAGCTGATCGACGCTGAGGATGCGCCCGCGCGCATGCAGCAGGGCGGACAGGAGCGCCAGTTCGCGCCTGGACAACACCACGGGGCGGCCGTGCAGGGAAGCTTTGCCGCGCTCCGGATCGAGACGCAGCGCGCCCTGCTCGATGACGTCCACGCTGCGCCCGGCGGCGCGGCGCAGCAGCGCATGCAGGCGCGCGACCAGTTCATCGAGATCGAACGGTTTGAGCAGGTAATCATCTGCGCCGGCGCGCAGCCCGGCGACGCGGTCTTCCAGCGCGTCGCGCGCGGTCAGCACCAGCACCGGCAGCGCCATGCCGTCCGCACGCCAGCGTTGCAGCAGGTTCATCCCATCCTCGTCGGGCAGGCCGAGATCGAGAATCACCATCTGGTAATGCACGGCCGACAACATGGCCTCGGCTTGCGCCGCGGTTTTCACCCCGTCCACCATCAGGCCGCGCGCACGCAGGCCGGCCTGGATGCCGTGGGCAATCAGGTCGTCGTCTTCAACCAGCAATACCCGCATAAACCCTCTTTCGTGCTCAGCGCCCTATCGTGCGTCGAGAATAGCACTGTTAATGTTGCCTTAATTCAGCCTTGCCAAGATGCGCGCTCACATTGATTTGGAGGCGCTTATGCCGCGTTCGTTCTGGTCGGTAGTGGTGTTCGCACTGCTGTGGGCAGTGCCGGCGCATGCCCAGCAAGATTTTCTGCCGGTGGAGCAGGCGTTTCGCCTCAGCGTCAGCCAGGACGGCGACGGTCAGGTGCGCCTGAACTGGAAGATCAGCGAAGGCTACTATCTGTACCGCAAGCAGGTGAAGGTCGAGGGCGACCCGGCCGACAGCGTGCAACAGGTCGCGCTGCCTGCCGGCATAGTCAAGAACGATGAGTTCTTTGGCGCATCCGAGGTCTATCACGATCAACTAGCGGTTCGGGTCAAGGCGCCCGCAGCCCGGGCGCTGAACGTCAGTTGGCAGGGCTGCGCCGACGCGGGAATATGCTACCCGCCGCAAACCCGGCGCGTGACGCTGGCCGATGTCGCCGCCACACCGGACGCTGCATCGGGCGCGTCCGCAGGCGATGCCAAGCCGGCCCCCGGCGGCACGCTCGGCGCCGACCAGGACCTGGCCGACCGCCTGTCGCGCGTCAATCCGGGCTGGATGCTGGCGGTGTTCTTCGGCCTGGGCTTGCTGATGACCTTCACCCCCTGCGTGCTGCCGATGCTGCCGATTCTTTCCAGCCTGATCGCGGGCAGCGGGGCCAGCCCCCGGCGCGGGTTTATCCTTTCGCTGGCTTTCGTGCTGCCGATGGCGCTGACCTATGCCGGGGTGGGCGCTGCGGCAGCGCTGGCCGGCGCCAATCTGCAGGCGACACTGCAAAATCCCTGGGTGCTTGGCGCGTTCGGCCTGATATTCGTGGCGCTGGCGCTGGCGATGTTCGGCTTCTACGAGCTGCAATTGCCGGCGGTGCTGCGCAACCGCCTGAACAACGCCAGTCAGGGCCAGCGCGGCGGCACGGTCGGCGGCGCCGCAACCATGGGTGTACTGTCGGCGCTGCTGGTCGGACCCTGCATGACCGCGCCGCTGGCGGGTGCGCTACTCTATATCGGCAATACCGGCAATGTGCTGACCGGCGGTCTGGCCCTGTTTGCCATGGGACTGGGCATGGGGGCGCCGCTGCTGCTGGTGGGAACGCTCGGCGCCCGCCTGTTGCCGCGTCCCGGCGACTGGATGAACCGGGTCAAGGTGCTGTTCGGTTTTATTCTGCTCGGCACCGCGATTGTGTTCGTGTCGCGGGTGTTGCCGGCTGCGCTGGCGCTGGGCTTGTGGGGTGCCTGGTTGCTGGCCATCGCCCTCAGCCTGTTGATGCTGGTTCAACAGCTCGGCTGTCCGAAAGGCCGGCTGGTATCGCGCTATCTCGCGCTGCTGCTTGGCCTGTGGGGCGGGGCGATGGTGCTCGGTGCGGCCGGCGGGGCACGCGATCCGCTGCAGCCGCTGGCTTTTGTGACGGCCTCCGCTGCGCCCGCGCAGACCACTGTCGCGAATGATTTCATGGCCCGCTTCGTCCCGGTCAAGACCGCGCAGGCGCTCGCCGCCCGTGTCGCCGAAGCCGGTCAGCGCGGCCAGTGGACGCTGGTGGATTTCTACGCCGACTGGTGCGTGTCGTGCAAGGCGATCGAGCACGAGGTGTTTGCCGACCCGCGCGTGCAGCAGGCGCTGGCCGACGTGCAGTTGCTGCGCCCGGATGTCACCGCCAACGATGCGGACGACCAGGCCCTGATGCGCGCGCACCAGATTCTCGGCCCGCCGACCCTGCTGCTGATTGGCCCGGACGGCAAGGAGCGCCGTGTCGAACGCATTATCGGCGAACTCGGTGCGGACGCATTTCTCGCCCGTCTGGCACAGGCAAGGAAAGGCTGACCATGCTGTCTGTGAATATCGGTCCCTTCGCACTGTCGGGCAGCGTACTGCTGTTGCTGGCAGCCGGGCTGGTCGCGGCGGGCGTGGGGCATCTGGTCGGGCGCCGCCACCAGGCGGGCATCGTCAACACCCTGGGCGACATGCTGCTCGCCGGGGTGCTGGTGGCGCGCCTCGCCTTTGTCGTTTTCTGGTTTGACGCTTACCGCAGCGCGCCGTGGTCGATGCTCGATATCCGCGACGGCGGTTTCATGATTTGGCCCGGAATCGCGGCGGCACTGCTGGTCGCGGCCTGGCGCGGCTGGCGCCAGACCGCCCTGCGCAAACCGCTGGTTGTGGGG
The DNA here is from genome assembly GCA_021791235.1 of Pseudomonadota bacterium. Next base: position 2,171 of record JAJYXA010000526.1, on the reverse strand, counting down.
TTGGCGGCAGGGGCGCTGGTGTGGGGTGCGCTGTTCGGTGCGCTGCGCATGACGGAACCGCCGGCGCTGCCCGCACTGGCGTTGGCGACGCTTGCCGGCGATCCGGTCAAGCTTGCAGCGCTGGCCGACGGCAAACCCATGGTCGTCAATCTGTGGGCGAGCTGGTGCCCGCCGTGCCGGCGCGAAATGCCGGTGCTCGCCGCCGCGCAGCAACGCGAAGTCGGGGTGAACTTCGTGTTCGTCAACCAGGGCGAAGACGGCGCAACGGCGCAACGCTACCTCAGCGCGGGTCGGCTCGGTCTCGCCAACGTGCTGCTCGATCCCGGCGCCGCCCTCGGTCGCGAAGTCGGCTCGGGCGCATTGCCCACCACCCTGTTCTACGACGCCAGCGGACGGCTGGTCGATACCCACCTGGGCGAGCTGTCGGCGGCTTCGCTGGCGAGCAAATTGAGCCCGTTGCGCGCGTCCGCCGGTGCGTCGGGCAAGATTGAGACGCGATGAGCAAAAATCCCCAGGCATTCATTGCGGCGATGCCGGGCGCGATCCGGCGAGGCTGGCGTGGACTGTCGGCACGCAAACGAACCATTCTGGCGTTGGCGTTATGGGTGCTGGCATGGCAGGGGGTTCTGGGCGGTCTGCGCCTGATGGATAAGCCGGCGCTGTCTGAAATGCAGGTGACGCTGCTGTCCGGCGAATCGACCAACCTCGCTGCGCTGGCCGACGGCAAACCCATGGTCGTCAATCTGTGGGCGAGCTGGTGCCCGCCCTGCCGCCGCGAAATGCCCGTGCTCGCCGCCGCGCAGCAACGCGAAACCGGGATCAGCTTCGTCTTTGCCAATCAGGGCGAGAACGCGGCGACCGTGCAGCGTTACCTGTCCGCCAGCCAGCTCGATCTGGCGAATGTCCTCCTTGATCACGACACCAGACTCGGTTTCGTCGCCGGCTCGGGCACCTTGCCGCTCACCCTGTTCTACGACGCCAGCGGACGGCTGGTCGATACCCACCTGGGCGAGCTGTCGGCGGCTTCGCTGGCGAGCAAATTGGACCCGTTGCGCAAGCACTGATTTCTCTCTTCAACGTAAAGGAACGAAACACCATGATTAAACCCCCCACCCTCCTGTTTGCCGCCTGCTTGGCCGCGCTCGGCACCCTGACCAGTAATGCCCAGGCCAAAGACTGGCCGGCGCCGATCAAGGCGCTCGAAGCCCAGGGTGTCGAGGTAATCGGCACGTTCAAGGCGCCCGGCGGGCTGACCGGCTATGCCGGCGTGATCGAGATGCAGCCGCTGGCCATCTACCTGACCGCCGATGGCAAGCAGGCGATCGTCGGCTCCATGATCGACGCGAAAGGCAACAACCTGAGTCAGAAATCGCTGGAGAAGCTGGTCAGCAAACCGATGACCGACCGGGCCTGGAAACAGCTTGAGCAAAGCACCTGGATAGGCGATGGCAAAAACAATGCGCCGCGCATCGTCTACACTTTCACCGACCCCAATTGCCCCTACTGCAACAAGTTCTGGAATGACGCCCGGCCCTGGGTCACGTCCGGCAAAGTGCAATTGCGCCACGTCATGGTCGCCATCCTCGGCCCCACCAGCCCGGGCAAGGCAGCAGCCATCCTCAATGCCGGTGACCCGCAGGCGGCCCTGACGCAGCACGAACAGCAGCATGCCGCGGGCGGCGCCAAACCGCTGAGCCAGATACCCGAGAAAATCCGCGCGCAGCTCGATGCCAACCAGAGGCTGATGCAGCAACTCGGTTCCTCGGCCACCCCCACCATCTTCTACAAGGACGCCAGCGGCAAGCTGCAAAAGATGCAAGGCGCACCGTCGGGTGAGATGCTGACCAAGATTCTTGGCCCGCGCTGAGCCTGACAGACGATTTAGTCACCAAAATAGGCCACCAGCCGTCCGGGAGCCTCCCGAGAATCCTTTCGCAACATGAATGGATGGGTGATCGAAAACTACTGCCACAGAGCTTCGTGGCGGCATATGAAACCTGAACTAAAGGAAAGATGTGATGAAAAAAGCCATACTCGCACTGCTACTGATTTTTGGTCTAACCGCTATGGTGTCGGCAGATGAACTGCCAACGTCCGAGGGTGTGGTGGTTCAGGTGAATGGCGACAGAGCCGATTTCAAAAGAGCCTTGATACTGGCATCGAATATGCGC
>JAJYXA010000472.1 GCA_021791235.1 Pseudomonadota bacterium | reverse complement strand
ATGGCGCGCGGATTTTGCTTCAGCTGTTTTTTATAGAACTGCGCGGCCTGTTCCAGCGCATCCCACAATGCAGGCGGCGGCTTGGGGCGCTCGGGCTCGCCCGATTCAGGTACCGCCAGGCCGACGTCCTGCGCCAGCGCGGCCACCGCGTCGGGGAAACCCATGTGCTCGTATTCCATCAGGAAGCCGAGCGCGGTGCCGTGCGCGCCGCAGCCGAAGCAGTGGTAGAACTGCTTGGTCGGGCTGACCGTGAAGGAGGGGGTTTTTTCGCTGTGGAAGGGGCAGCAGGCCTGGTAGTTCTGCCCGGCTTTCTTCAGCGGCACGCGGCGGTCGATGACGTCGACGATGTCGACGCGGGCAAGCAGGGTGTCGATGAAATCGCGCGGAATCATGATGGCCGCATGATAAACCCGGCAGGGGCCGGGCGGGGTTTAGCCAGCGAGGCGGGTCTTGATCAGCGCGGACACCTGGCCCATGTCGGCGCGACCGGCGAGGCGGGGCTTCAGCAGGCCCATGACCTTGCCCATGTCCTTTGCGCTGGACGCGCCGGCTTCGGCAATGGCCGCGACGACGGCCGCTTCGACTTCGGCGGCGGAGAGCTGTTCGGGCAAGTAGGCTTGCAGCACGGCCAGTTCGGCCTGTTCGGCGGCGACCAGGTCGTCGCGGCCGGCAGCCTGGAACTGGCTGATCGAATCCTTGCGCTGCTTGATGAGTTTTTCGACGATGCTGCCGACTGCGGCGTCGTCCAGCTCGATGCGTTCGTCGATTTCTTTCTGCTTGATCGCGGCCAGCAGCAGGCGAATCGTGCCTAGGCGCGCCGTTTCCTTGGCACGCATCGCCGCCTTCATGTCGTCAGTGATGCGGAGCTTAAGCGACATGCCGGGCGGCCGTGGGCGTGGAGATTCTGCCGAATGGCAGAATCAATACATCTTGGGAGGAAGTTGCTGGCTGCGCAGGCGCTTGCTCTGGCGCTTGACCGCGGCGGCGAGCTTGCGCTTGCGCTCGGCGGTGGGCTTCTCGTAAAACTCGCGAGCGCGCAGCTCGGTCAGGAGGCCGACTTTTTCGATGGAGCGCTTGAAGCGGCGCAGGGCGACATCGAACGGCTCGTTTTCTTTGACTTTGACGTGAGGCATATGAAAATGGCTTCCGGAGAAGCTTCCTGTGAACTGGAAAAACAAGAATAATAACAAGCCCGCATGCTTTTTTCCAGTCCCCCGTTTATTCCCCATGTTGGTGCTTGGCGTCGAATCCTCCTGCGATGAAACCGGTGTCGCGCTGTATGACAGCGCGAACGGCCTGCTGGCGCACGCGCTGTATTCGCAGATCGCGATGCACAACGATTATGGCGGGGTGGTGCCGGAACTGGCCTCGCGCGACCACATCCGGCGGGTGTTGCCATTGACCCGCCAGGTTTTGAGAGAGAGTGGACGCACACTTTCCGATCTCGACGGCATTGCCTACACGCAGGGGCCGGGGCTTGCCGGCGCCCTGCTGGTGGGGGCGGGGATGGCGCGCGCGCTGGCGTATGCGCTGAATATCCCGGCGGTCGGCGTGCACCATCTGGAAGGCCACATGCTGTCGCCGCTGATTTCCGACACGCCGCCGGAATTCCCGTTCGTCGCACTGCTGGTGTCGGGCGGACACACCCAGCTGATGCTGGTGTCGGGCGTCGGCCGCTACACGCTCCTGGGCGAAACGCTGGACGATGCCGCCGGCGAAGCCTTCGACAAAACGGCCCAGCTGCTGGGGCTGGGCTACCCGGGCGGGCCGGCGCTGTCGAGGCTGGCGGCAACGGGGGAGGCCGGGCGCTTCAGCCTGCCGCGGCCGATGCTCAATTCGGGCGATTTCGATTTCAGCTTCAGCGGCCTGAAGACGGCGGTGCTGACGCTGGTACGCAAGCAGGGGCTGGAACGGGCGGCGGACATCGCGGCGGCGTTCCAGGCCGCGGCGGTGGAAGTGCTGGTGAGCAAGAGCCTGGCTGCCTGCGCGCACAGCGGCGCAAGCCGGCTGGTGGTCGCGGGCGGAGTGGGCGCCAACACCCATTTGCGCGAGCGGCTCACGCGCGAAGCAGCCGCTCGCGGCATCGGCGTGTTCTACCCGCGTCTGGAATTCTGCACCGACAACGGCGCGATGATCGCCTACGCCGGCGCGCAGCGGCTGGCTGCGACGCCGTCACTGCCAGATCTGACATTCGCGGTCAAGCCGCGCTGGGACCTGGCGACGCTCGACGCCGTGTAAGCCGGGGGCTTCACTGCCGGAACATCGGGTAGGCCTCGCGCAGGGCCTTGAGCCATTTTTCGCTGCCGGTGAGCTGCGCGACCTGATCCGGAAACAATAAAAATCCCACCAGCACCGCCATCAGGCACACCAGGATCAGCGTGCCGAAAACACTTTCCGGACGCAGCACGCCCCAGTAGCGGCTGACCAGGAACAGCGTGTCCTTCTTGTGTTCCGACATCGACAGCCAGCGGCGCAGCAGCTTGACCGCAAGATAGGCCGCATAACCGCCGGCCAGCGAGGCGAACACGATGCGGAAGATGGCGAACACGTCCAGCCCGCCGCCGAGGTACTGGTGATACAGCCAGGACACGAAGCCCAGCGACAGCGACGCCAGAATCGCGATCGCGACGTTGATGAACAGCCGTCGCCGCTCGCGTGCCAGGTCGCGCTGCCGCTCGATGAAGAAGCTGTCGATCTCGCGTTTGAAGTACTCGACCTTTTCCTGCACCAGGGTGGAGAATTCCGTTTTGGCGCGGACGATGCGATCGTCCATCAGCGTGCCCAGCTTTTCGCCGGCGTAGTCGACCAGTTCGCGCACGTCGTCCTTGGTGAACTGCCGCTGTTCGTGCAGTTCGTCGGAAATCTTGTCGAGCTTGGCGTCGATTTCCTGGCTGGCCTGCCAGATGACATCCTTCAGTTCGGTGCCGGCCTGCGACACGCCGACTTTCACCACATCGGCCAGCCGTTCGCCGGCGTGGTCGATCGCCTCGCGCGATACCTCGGCGAGGCTTTCCTTTGCGTGGTCGATGGTTTTGTCGAACAGGGCCATGTCAGGTGGGCTGGGTCAGGAGCGGCTGCCGATGCGGGTTTCCCGGCCGGACGCCAGCTTGATGAGGTTGCTCTTGTGACGATAGACCAGCAGCAGCGCGATCACCAGCACGGACATCGCCGTGTTGCCCCAGCCCATCAGCAGCCCGGCGTAGACCGGGGCGAGCGCGGCGGCGGTCAGCGCGGCGAGCGAGGAAATGCGGAACACCCCCGCCATCAACAGCCAGGTGGCCAGGCAGGCCAGTCCGAGCCACGGGTTGAGACCGACCAGTACGCCGAGCGCGGTGGCCACGCCCTTGCCGCCCTGGAAGCGGAAGAATGCCGGGAACAGGTGGCCGATGAACACCGCCAGCGCGCACAACAATACGATATCGTCGGCCAGACCGAATTGCGGTGCCAGTGCGCGCGCCAGCACCACCGCCACCCAGCCTTTCAATGCGTCGCCGAGCAGGGTCAGCGCGGCGGCCGTCTTGCGTCCGGTGCGCAGCACGTTGGTGGCGCCCGGGTTGCCCGAGCCGAAGCTGCGCGGGTCCGGCAGGTGCATGGCGCGGCTGACGATCACGGCAAACGACAGGGAGCCCAGCAGATAGGCGACAGCAATAAACAACAGCGAGGTCATAAGTCAGTAAAATGGCGGGTTTTGGTTGAGCCCCTGGGGGCCGCACGATGGATATTTTGTTTTTGCGGGACTTTCGTCTCGAACTGATTATCGGCATATACGAGTGGGAACGCAAAGTGCCGCAGCCGGTGCGGCTCGATCTCGAAATCGGCCTGCCCGACAGCAAGGCCGGCGGCACCGACGACGTGGCCGATACGATCGACTACGGCGCGGTGGCCAAGCGGGTGAAGGACTACCTGCACAACGCGCCGCAGCCGATCACCCTGGTCGAGTCGGTCGCCGAGCACGTGGCCGCCATCGTGCGCGATGAATTCGGCGCGCCGTGGGTCAAGGTGTCGGTGACCAAGTTCGCCATCGTGCCCGGCATCAAGGAGCTCGGCATCACCATCGAGCGCGGCACGCGTCCGTGACACCAGAACAGATTGCCGCGACAGCGGCCATTCTGCTGGCGGCCTATTTCATCCGCGGCATTACCGGCTTTGGTTCGGGCCTGGTGGCGGTGCCCCTGCTGGCGTTGTTCCTGCCGTTGCAATTCGTCGTGCCGCTGGTTCTGCTGCTGGATTTCACCGCCTCGCTGGTGATCGGCGGCCTTCATTTCAAGCGCGTGCAATGGGGCGAGCTCGGTGTGCTGATCCCGTTCGGCATCGTCGGTGTGATTGCGGGAACCGGCCTGCTGGTCAAGCTTCCGCCCGGGCCCATGCTGATTGCACTGGCCGGGTTTGTCTTCATTTTTGCCGTGCGCAGCATGCTCGATATCCATGGCGACAAGCCCGCTTCGCGCGGCTGGGCGGTGCCCGCCGCACTCACCGGCGGAACGGTGGGCGCGCTGTTTGGCACTGGCGGGCCGCCGTATGTGATTTACCTGAGCCACCGCATTCGCGACAAAAGCGATCTGCGCGCGACCTTTTCGGCGCTGTTCTTCTTCGAGGGATCGGCGCGCATCGTCAGTTTTCTGGTGGCCGGCCTGCTGCTGACGGCCCAGGTGTGGGTGGCGTATATTGTTGCGCTGCCCCTGGTGCTGGGCGCGTTGTATCTGGGCGGGCACATGCATGTAAGCTTGGGCCAGGCGCAGATGACGCGGCTGGTCGGCGTGCTGTTGCTGGTGTCGAGCGTGTCGTTGCTGTTCAAGGCCTTGAGCGCATGAGCGAACCCGAATCGCTGGTTTTTCAATCCGTTTCGTTCACCGGTATGGCGCCGGGTGTACGCCTGATCGTGCTGGGCGCGGTGCACGGCAACGAAACCTGCGGCACCCAGGCGATCCGCCGCGTCATCGGCGAGATCGAATCGGGTCGGCTGGGCATCGCCGCCGGCAGCGTCACCTTCGTCCCGGTGACTAATCCGCTTGCCTACGCGCGTCACCAGCGCATGGGCGACCGCAACCTCAACCGCAATCTCGTGCCCACCGCTACGCCGCTTGAATTCGAGGACCGCATCGCCAACTGGCTGTGCCCGCTGCTGGCGCGGCACGACGCGCTGCTCGACCTGCATTCGTTTCACACCGCGGGCGAGCCCTTCGTCATGCTGGGGCCGGAAGACAACAGCGGGCCGCTGGAGCCGTTTGCGCGCGCGGCCGAGGAAACCGCGCTGGCGCTCGCCTTGGGCGTGCACCGCTTCGTCGAGGGCTGGCTCGACACCTATGCCGCCGGCGTCGCGCGCCGCCTCGCG
>JAJYXA010000301.1 GCA_021791235.1 Pseudomonadota bacterium | reverse complement strand
CCGCATTTCGGTGTTGATGCGCGCGGTATCGGCCCGGCGGCCGCGTTCGATGAACAGGGTGCCGGTCTTGTGCGCCAGCCAGCCCGCCACCGGCCAGTTGCGCACTTCGGCTTTGGACACGAAATGCACCCGCTGGGCCGCATAGATCAGATAAATGTCCAGCCACGACACGTGATTGCACACCAACAGCGCGCCGCCCGGCAGGCGCGGCGCGACGTCCGCTTTCAGTCGCACGCCGAGCACCCGCAGCAGGCGTTGGGCCCAGGCCATGATGCGGCGGTCGCGCTGGGCGGGGCTGAGCAGAGGGAAGATCAGTCCCGCCAATGTCACCCCCCACGCGAGGTGCAGCATCAGCTGGATGATGCGGAGGGCGCGGCGCAGGGAAACGGGGAAGTGGGCAAGAATCATCCGTTCATTGTACGGCCCCAGCCGCAAGGAGGCAGACCAGGGTTGAACAGCTACGCTGTTATCCGAGGAAGCGGCGGGCATAACTGCGGTTGAGTTGCTTCATCGGCAACAGCATCAGGAGATCGGCGGTGTTGAAGTCGGGGTCCCACGCCGGGTCGCCGCACACCAGCGCGCCCAGGCGGCTGTACCCCTTGATCAGCGGCGGCAGCGCAACCGTCTGGCCGTTGTCGAGCGACTCGACCGGCAGGCGGGTGCGCGGGGTGGCGCGCCATTCGATCGGCGCGAGATGACGTGCCGCCAGCTGGCGATGCACGCTGGCGGCGATGTGGCCGCCATCGGCCATGCCGATGCTGGCGCAGCCGACGATATATTCGTAGCCGTAGCGCGTCATGTAATCGGCCAGACCCATCCACAGGCGGGCGATGACGGCGCCGCTGCGGTGCGCCGGGTGCACGCACGAACGTCCCAGTTCGGCCATGCGCGGGCGCAGGAAATGCAGCCGGGTGAGATCGAATTCCTGTTCGGAGTAATAGCTGCCGACGCGCTTGGCGGCGTCGGGGGGCAGAATGCGATAGGTGCCGACGACTTCTCCCCGATCAAGGTCGCGGACCAGCAGGTGGTCGCAGAAGGGGTCGTATAGATCGATATCGTGTCCTGGCAGGATGGACGACAGGCGCGCGCCCATCTCCTCTGCGAATACCTTGTAGCGCAGGCGCTGCGCCTCGCGGATTTCACTGTCGTCCACCGCCAGCGACACGTGGTAGCGGCTGGCGGGGGTGAGTTGAGCATTGCTGCTGACGTCGAGCATGGGGCGCTCCCATAAATGGAATGCGCCCAGCTTAGAGACCCGGTGTTAACCCGGCATGACGTTCAGATTTCGGAATGATGACCGGCAAACCCGCACCACCGGATGTCGGCGCAGGCTTCGCTTCAATGCGATACGCGCGTCGCTCCGCCGCCGGAGAGGATCCGTACGCGATCACCCACCCGGAATTCCTCGTCAGCCGCCTGGGTGACGGCGATCATCCGTCCCGAATCGAGCTTGACGGTGATCTCCACGCCTTGGCGGGTCACCGCTTCTTCCGTCGCCGCCCCGCCGAGGCCGCCGAGCACGGCCCCCAGCGTTGCGCCGACGATGCTGCCACGGCCGCCGCCGACCGTGCTGCCGGCCACGCCGCCGACGACCGCACCGGCGCCAGCGCCGATCGGCGTCTTCGTCCCCTCGATGTTCACTTCGCGCACCGATTCCACCACGCCCATCTGGACTTCCTGCACGGCCCGGGTCTGGTCGCGGCTGTAGTCCTTGCCGCCGGTGCCGCTGGCACAGCCGCCGAGCACGGCCAGGGCTGCCGTCAGCAGGGTTGCGGTGACGATAGCGGGAGATTTCTTCATGATGCCTGTCCTCTGGTTGCACACATCTCAATATAGGCGATGAGACCGTCGGCCTTCGGCGGGGTTCAGAACGTCTTGCCGAATGCGGCCTTGAGCCGCGCAGCGATGTCGTCGCGCGTTGGCTTGTGGTTTTGTCCGCCGCGGTGCTCGATCTTGATCGCGCCCATCACGCTCGCCAGCTGGCCGGCGGTTTCCCAGTCGAGGCCTTTGACGATGCCATACAGGATGCCGCTGCGGTAGGCGTCGCCACAGCCGGTGGGGTCGAGGATGGCCGCCGGGCGCACCGCCGGGATGTCGATCTGCCGGCCGGCCGTGTGGATCACCGAACCTTCCGCGCCGCGCGTCACGATCAGCGCTTCGACGTGGCGCGCCAGCGTGGCGAGGTTCTCGCCGGTGCGGCTCTGCAGCAGCTCGGCTTCGTAGTCGTTGAGGATGACGTAGCGGGACTTGTGGACGCACTCCAGCAATTCTTCGCCGGAAAACAGCGGCATGCCCTGACCCGGATCGAAGACGCACGGTACGCCGGCCTCGTGAAAGCCGCGCACGTGGCGCAGCATGCCGTCGCGGCCATCCGGGGCGACGATGCCGAGCTTGACGTCCTGCACCTGGCGCACGTCGTTCTCGTGCGAATAGTTCATCGCGCCGGGGTGGAACGCAGTGATCTGGTTGTCGTCGAGGTCGGTGGTGATGAAGGCCTGCGCGGTGTAGGTGCCGGCGACATGACGAATGTGTTCGCGCGAAATCGCCTGCGCGTCGAGGCGCTCGGCGTAGCTGCCGAAGTCGTCGCCCACGGTCGCCATGATCAGCGGCTCGCCGCCCAGCAGTTTCAGGTTGTAGGCGATGTTGCCGGCGCAGCCGCCGTACTCGCGGCGCATCTCCGGCACCAGAAATGACACGTTCAGCATGTGGATCTTGTCGGGCAGGATGTGGTGCTTGAAGTGGTCCTGGAACACCATGATGGAATCGAAGGCGAGGGAACCGCAGATGAGGGTGCGCATGATGGATTTGGATTGAAAACGACAGCCCGGATTATACGCAGGCCGCCAGGATGGCGATTCACGGAAGATTCATGCGACTGACAGCGCACGGTCATGCTGCGCGGCCATATTGCGCGCATGAAAGCGAGCCTGCTAACGCCAATTTCACGCCTGCGACGGGATCAATTCGGGATGCAGTCCGCGAAGCGAGACGCGCCGCAGTGTCATTCACTGAAAGCGGGTCGCGACAAAGAAATGCGCCCGAATTGGCCCGTCCCTCCGGGTTGCCGCGAGAAAGCGCGTCTGCGGCGTTGTGTCACTTGGCAAGGGATGGCCCTTGCCTGCGCGACACGCCTTGCATCCATCGCTTTCTCGCGGCAACGCAAGCGCGAAATTAGCGTTAACAGGCTCGCCGGGCGTCTCGCGCTCTGGTGGTCGATTCCGGCAAGCCTGTTTGCCGCGGATGCATTGGCATGGGGTCTGACCACCCACGTGTATTTCGCGCAACTGCTCGTCTGGGCAGTGCCGCTGGCCGACCCCGCGCTGCGCCGCGCAGTGCGGCGCTTCCCGCAGCGCCTGATGGCTGGCGCCTGCCTGCCCGATCTGGCCCTGGTGGGAACCACGGCGGGCACCCGGGCCTTCGACGCCAGCCACCGCTGGGAGACGGCCCATGCCCTGCTGGATGCGGCGCACGACGACGAGTCGCGGGCCTGCGCGGTCGGCGCGATGAGCCATCTGTGGGTCGACATCATCGCGCACAATCATTTCGTCCCCGCGCACGAGCACTTGTGGTGCAACGTGCCGATGCTCACACATGCCGTGGCGGAATGGGCGATGGACCATCACATCGTGCGGCACCGGTTCCGCTCGCAAGGGGCAGGCCGTGATTGTAAATCTGCTGAAGCAGCAACCACCCCGCTCCGCCCGCCCGCGCCTCTGCTGCAGGCCGACGATTGGCTGGTGGACTATGTGGCATGCAACTTCGATTGCCCGCCCGCCGCCAGCCGCCGCGCGATCCGCCAGCTGGCGGGTGCCGAGCGCCTGCTGCGGCACAGCCGCCTTCCCCATGCGCTGCACGGAATGGGGCGGGTACTGGATCGCAAACTCGCCGCGCGCTTCGATTACTACATCCAGGAAGTGACGGCCCGGCTGCCGCAGATGAACCGGGTTCTGGCCGGCGAAGCGCCTGCCTGGCTGGCGGATTGTCCGCCGGTCGCAGTCGCGCGCGAACGCATCGCCGCGCACGCGCCGGAGCTGGTGGCGTGCCGGCTGCCGTTGCCGGGGGATCTGTTCGAAGCCGAGACGCAGCCGCGTTTTCGCAACGCAGCCTGAGGCTTTCTTTTTTAAGAGAGGCGCCTTACAGCGCCAGCGAGAGGGCGGCGATCGTGCCGCCGAGCAGTGCGCCCACCAGGACGTCGCTCACATAGTGCAGCCCCAGCACCAGGCGCGACAGCGCGACCAGCGCAGTGAACGGCCATACCAGCCAGCCCAGCGCGGGATAATAGGCGGTGGCGACCGTGCTGAACACCACCGCATGCAGGGTGTGGCCAGAGGGGAAGCTGAAACGGTCGAGTGGCGCGGTCAGGCAGCAGATCGACGGGCAGGCCTGGTAGGGGCGCGGGCGTTCGGTGGCGCCTTTCAGCCATTTGTAGGTGAACGTGCCGACGAGGCCGGCCGCGATCATGTGCAGCACGACCGGCAGGGCTTCTGTGCCCAGCCAGGCGATCAGCGCCAGCATCAACGCATACCAGAACACGCCGTCGCCGAGGCGGCTGGCAAGCCGCAGCAGGCTGACCTCCCAGTCGGGCAGGCGTACGCCGTTGAGGCGTTCCAGCCAGGCATGTTCGCGTGCGGCCAGTCGATCAAGGCCGTGATGGGCAACCAGACTCAGGCGGCGCTGCATGGTGGGCTCCTGATTGATTAATGGGTCGGGGTGGTTGGGGCGGCAGCAGGCCAGCCCATCTGGGGATCGGTCGCGGGCTGGGGATGGACGAGCCGCAGCAGCACGCGCTCGAAGCTGTCGATGATGGCGTCCCACGACAATTGGGCGGCACGCGCGGCAGCGGCAGCGCCCAGGCGGCGTTGTCGAGCAGCATCCGGGGCGAGCGACACCGCCTGCGCGATGAACGCGGCCTCGTCCTCGGGCGGCGCCTTGAGACCGTTTTCGCCGTGCCGGATGATTTCCTCGGCGGCGGCGCAGTCGTAGGCCACCACTGCCAGGCCGGAGGCCATCGCCTCGATCGTCACGTTGCCCCAGGTCTCGGTCAGGCTGGGAAACAGGAACACGTCGCCGGAGGCGTAATGGGCGGCCAGGGCCTCGCCGATCTGGGTGCCGCAGAATATCGCATCCGGGCGCTTGGCCTGCCAGCTGGCGCGTTCCGGGCCGTCGCCCACCAGCACCAGGCGGGTGGCGGGATGCGCCTCGCGCATGGCGTCGAAGGCGCGGAATACCAGCGCCAGGTTCTTTTCGGCCGCCAGGCGTCCCACATACAGCGCCGCGGTTTCGTTTTCGCCCACCCCCCAGCGCACGCGCAAGGCCGGGTCGCGGCGGCCGGGATGGAACAGCTGGGTG
>JAJYXA010000592.1 GCA_021791235.1 Pseudomonadota bacterium | reverse complement strand
GGCGGCACGCTTGTCCTTTTCGTGCGCCCAGATTTCGCTCTTGGCGTAGCGATAGAAATCGACCAGCGGGATATGGCTGGGGCAGACGTAGCTGCAGCAGCCGCATTCGATGCAGTCGAACAGGTGGTATTCCTGTGCGCGGCCGAAGTCGCCCACCTTGGCGAAACGGAACAGCTCCTGCGGCTGCAGCTCGGCCGGGCATGCGTCGGCACAGCGGGTGCAGCGGATGCACGGCAGCGCTTTCGGCAGCGGCGGGAACAATTCCTTCGATTTCACCAGGAGGCAGTTGGTGGCCTTGACCACCGGCACGTCGAGGTTCGGCATCGGCATGCCCATCATCGGCCCGCCCATCAGCACGCCGGTGGTGCCGTCGCGGTCGCCCGCCAGCGTGATCAGCGCGTGCATCGGCGTGCCGATCAGCACCTCGAAATTCTGCGGGCGCAGCACGTGGCCGGTCACGGTGACCAACCGCGAGATCAGCGGCTCGCCATGATGCACCGCGCGCGCCAGCGCATACGCGGTGCCGACGTTGAACACCTGGAGGCCGACGTCGGTGGAGCGCTTGCCGGAGGGCACCTGCTTGCCGGTGAGAATCTCGGTCATCTGCTTGGCGCCGCCGCTGGGATAGAGCGTCGGCACGGTGACGATTTCCACGGCAAAGTCCAGGCGGTCTGCAGCGGCCTGCATCGCGGCGATGGCCTCCGGCTTGTTGTCCTCGATGCCGACGAGGATTTCGGTGCTGCCCATCAGATGGCGCATCACCGCCACGCCCTGCAGGATTTCGTCGGCGTGGTGGCGCATCAGCACGTCGTCGCAGGTGATCCACGGTTCGCATTCGCCGCCGTTGATGATCAGGGTGGGGCAGTGGCCGGAGGCGCCGGGGTTGAGCTTGGCCCCGGTGGGGAACACCGCGCCGCCGAGGCCAGCCAGCCCCAGGTCGCGCAGTTTCATGCGCAGTTCGTCCGGTGCCATCGCCCGGTAATCGAGCGGCGCGTGGGTGATCCATTCGTCGCGGCCGTCGGTTTCGATCGTGATGCACAGGTCGGGCAGGCCGGAGACATGGGGAACCGGCTGCAGGTCGATGGCCGTGACGGTGCCCGAACTGGAGGCATGGACCGCAGTCGAGATGGCACCGTCGGCCGCGGCGATCATCTGGCCTTTCTTCACGTGATCGCCGACCTCGACCACCGGCTTGGCCGGGTTGCCGATGTGCTGGCGCAGCGGGATGACCAGTTTCCGGGGCAGCGGTGCGGCGTGAACCGGACGCGCGTTCGATTCCGCCTTGTGCTCGGGCGGGTGCACCCCGCCCTTGAATTTGAACAGTTCGCGACTCATGGGGTTTCCTATGCGACGCGCTTCAGTTCAATCACCGGATGCTTCCATTTCCAGTGCGGCAGATCCTCGGCGATGGGCACCATCGAGATGCAGTCGACCGGGCAGGGCGGCAGGCATAGCTCGCAGCCGGTGCATTCGGCAGCGATGATGGTGTGCATCTGCTTGGCGGCACCGGAAATCGCGTCGACCGGGCAGGCCTGGATGCACAGGGTGCAGCCGATGCAGGTCTGCTCGTCGATGAAGGCGACCGATTTCGGCTTGGGCGTGCCGTGGGTTTCATCCAGGGACTTGGGCTCGATCCCCAGCAGATCGGCCAGCTTCTTTACCCCCTCCTCGCCGCCGGGGGGACACTGGTTGATGTCGGCTTCGCCCTTGGCGATCGCCTCGGCATAGGGCCGGCAGCCGGGAAAGCCGCACTGGCCGCACTGCGTCTGCGGCAGGATGGCGTCGATCTTTTCCGCCAGCGGATTGCCTTCCACCTTGAAGCGGATCGCCGACCAGCCCAGTATCAGGCCGGTCACGACGGCGATGCCGACCATCACCAGAATGGCAGTGAACATCACTTCACCAATCCGGAGAAGCCCATGAAGGCCAGCGACATCAGCCCGGCGGTGATCATCGCGATGCTGGAGCCCTTGAACGGCGCCGGAATGTCACACGTCTCCAGCCGTTCGCGGATGCCGGCGAACAGGATCAGCACCAGGGTGAAGCCGAGCGCACCGCCGGCGCCGAAAAACAGCGATTCGACGAAGTTGTGCTGCGCCTGCACGTTCAGCAGCGGAATCCCCAGCACCGCGCAGTTGGTGGTGATCAGCGGCAGGTAGATGCCCAGCACCTGATACAGCACCGGGCTGGATTTCTGGATGAACATCTCGGTGAATTGCACGATCCCGGCAATCACCACAATGAACGACAGCGTGCGCAGGTAGAACAACTCGGGGCCAAGCAGGTATTCGTTGATGAGGTAGCTTGCGCCGGAGGCCAGCGTCAGCACGAAGGTCGTCGCCAGCCCCATGCCGATCGCGGCTTCCAGTTTTTTCGACACGCCCATGAAGGGGCACAGGCCAAGGATCTTGGCCATCACGATGTTGTTCACGAACACCGTGGAAATGAGGATGAGGATGTAGGTTTCCAAAGCAGGCAGCCCGACGCGATGGCGCATTATCCGCCACGGGAGGCTTGTGCTTCAACCCCGAACCCTGAACAGGTTCTTGCTAGGGGTCATGCAGCGCTCGTGTACACCCCCTGTCAGCCGTTGCCCTCGGCCCTTTGTTCCTGGTGGTTGTCGGAATTTTTTACATCTAAAAGGGTGAATAACGGCCTTTTTGAGGAAAAGGGAGTCGGGTTTCTTTACAAAAAAACTGGATGCATCCGCCAGGATCAATAAATTTCATTAATAAACAAGAGGGTGCAAATGTGGAGTGTTTTTTGCTTAAAACCGTCGGTGCTGCACAAAAAATAAATCACCAGAGGAGGAACACAATGAAAATGTCACATGCATTGGTGGCGGCGACGCTGCTTGCGGGCGTCCTGACCTTACATGCACCCGTATCTTCAGCTGCGCTCCCGGACTATGGCCTGATTTCTGGCGCGGGGGTGACCACCGTTGCGGGGACAACGACCAATTGGGCGTATGACACCTCGCCGGCAAGCGTCAGTGGTACAGGCTACTCGGCCAGCGCGCAGACCAATTACGGCGTCAACCACGCCACTAGCGGGACGACGTCCAATGTGCTGGCGTATGCCGGCAGCCTGTGGTGGGACCAGTACACGATCAGTGGGGGGACGGGGAGCGGCAGCGCGAGCTTCTCCGCTGCACTGGATGGCAGTCTGGCTTCCAGCGGTCTTGCCGGGGCTGGAGTGGGCTATGCGCTGGTCATTTCCAGCAGCCTGCCGACCAGCTACAACATCGACTTCTCCACGCTGACCGCTTTGAATACGACGACCTGGCTCAATACCCAGCTTAGTGCGTTCGAAGCATCGACCGGCGCGACTGTTCTGGCCTCCTATGTGGACGGCGTGACCTCGGGGGGAAGCAAACTGATCAACAAGGCCTATAGCGGCAATTTTGGCTTCACTTACGACACGTCTTTCTATATCGGGGCGGTGCTCCTGACAGGTGCGGGCGGCAACAGCGGAACCGCGGATTTCTTCAATACCGCCACTTTCGACATCGGGCTGAACGGTGGCGACACGCTGACGATGGCGTCTTCCGTGCCCGAGCCGGGCGAATGGATCATGCTGCTCGCGGGCCTTGGCCTGATGGGCTTGCGCCTGAAGGGCAGGCGAGGACAGGTGACCGGTTAAGCCTGTCACTCGGATGGCAAAAACCCGCCGTTCGACTGGCGGGTTTTTTTGTGGCCATGCATCCGGCAGCAGCGTGGTGCCGCCTCGCGGCCGGTGTCAGACCGGGCAGCTCGGCCCCGCCGGATTGCTTGCTGCCCAGAAATCGTAGCCCTTGCTCAGAAACTCGTCCCACGGCAGGTAGTGCGAACCGTCGCACGAGAAGGTGAGGCCGACCATGCCGTTGAAGATGTTGAGCGAACCGGCACGCAGGTAGAAGGTCTCGTCCATGAAGCGCAGCGCACGCAGGCCATCGAGTACCGGGCGGATTCTGTCCTTGGGCACCACTGCGTCGGTCGGGTAGGGGTGGCGCGGATAAATCAGGCAGGTGTCGGGGTCGGTGAGCGCGTGGATGTCGAGCAGGCGGTAGCGATACGGATCGTCGACCAGCCAGATCGTTGCGCGGCTGCTGGAAAAATGCAGCTTGCCGTGGAAGATGCCGCGATCGGTCATCAGTTCCTCCATCACGCCCAGCACGGTGTCGAGGTTCAGGTCCATCTGGCTGTCGCTGCGGGTCTGGTGGAACACCGCGCCGCGGATCGCCGGGTCGCCCTTGATCTGCCGCCAGTAGGTGGGTTCGTCGTACAGTTTGCCGGTGATCGGCAGGTCGCGCAGGTCGAAGTCGGCGCCGACGAAACCGAGCACCCGCCCGTCGTCGTCGCGCACGATCTGGATCGCGGTGAGCGACGGCCGCTTGGCGCGCAGGCTGATGTAGGCCTGCGACAGCAGGAAGCCCTGGTTCGGCACCGCTTCGTTCATGTAGGGGCGGTTGGAGCGGTCGCGCCCGTAGTCGATCTCGATCAGGCCCTCGTGGCTGGTGTTGTCGGAGAGCTGGACCGCCTGGGTATCCATCGCATACATGTACTTGCAGGCGGGCAGTTCCTTCAGCGCATGCGTCAGCGCGGCATTGAGCCCGGCGCGGCTGGGCCAGGCCCGGCTGCAGGCCTGCGCCGCCAGCGCCAGCGGTTCGCGCAGCAGATTGGCCAGGACGTCGCGTTGATGGGCGACGCTTTCAGCCAGGGTGGTGGGCGCCGGCTTGGACGCGCGATTCTGGACGGCGAACTGCATCAGCTGCTTCCTTGTAAAACGGGCTGGCGCAGCGAGATCACCGGCCAGTTCCTGGCTTCGGCGTGCGCGCGCAAGGTGGGGTCGGGGTCGACGGCGATCGGATGCTTCACCTTTTCCAGCAGCGGCAGGTCGTTGTGCGAGTCGCTGTAGAACCAGCTGGTGCTGAGGCAATCCAGCTGCGTGCCGTGGGCTTCGAGGAAGTGCTCGAGACGGACGACCTTGCCTTCGCGGAAGCAGGGCGTGCCGGCGACTTCGCCGGTGAAACGGCCGTCGATTTCCTCGGGGTCGGTGGCGATCAGGTTCGAGATGCCGAATTCCTTCGCGATCGGGCCGGTGACGAAGCTGTTGGTGGCAGTGATGACGGCGACCAGGTCGGCCTCGTTGAGGTGTTTGTTGACGAGGTCGCGCGCGGCCTGGGTGATCATCGGCTTGATGCGTGTTTCCATGTATTCGGCGTGCCAGGCGTCGAGCTGTTCGCGCGTATGGGTGGCGAGCGGACGCAGGGCAAACGCCAGGAACGCGTAGATGTCGAGCCGTCCGGCCTTGTAGTCCTCGTAGAAGGCGCGGTTCTTGGCTTCGTAGTGCGGGCCGTCGACCGCGCCCTTGGCGATGAGG
>JAJYXA010000166.1 GCA_021791235.1 Pseudomonadota bacterium | reverse complement strand
GGTGCCGCTGTCCGAGCTGGTGGAAGTGATGCCGAGCGCACGCGAAAAAACCATCTACCACAAGGACCTGCTGCCCGTGGTGTTCGTGGTCGGCGACACCGGCGGCAAGCTGGATTCGCCGCTGTATGGCCTGTTCGCCATGCGCGGCGAGCTGAAGGACCGCACATTGGAACAGGGCGGCACGCTGTCCGAATATTTCATCCGCCAACCCAGCGACCCCTACGCCGGGTTCAGCCTGAAGTGGGACGGCGAGTGGCAAGTGACCTATGAAACCTTCCGCGACATGGGAATCGCCTACGCGGTCGGGCTGATCCTGATCTTCATCCTGGTGGTGGCCCAGTTCAAGAGCTATCTCACGCCGCTCATCATCATGGCGCCGATTCCGCTCACCATCATCGGCGTGATGCCGGGCCACGCCCTGCTGGGCGCGCAATTCACCGCGACCTCGATGATCGGCATGATTGCGCTGGCCGGCATCATCGTGCGCAATTCCATCCTGCTGGTCGATTTCATCAATGAGCAGGTGCGGGGCGGCATGGACTTCCAGGAAGCGGTGATCCAGGCCGGCGCCATTCGCGCCAAGCCGATCGTGCTGACCGGGCTCGCCGCCATGATGGGGGCCTTCTTCATCCTCGACGACCCGATTTTCTCGGGCCTCGCGGTGGCCTTGATCTTCGGCATCTTCGTCTCCACCCTGCTCACGCTGGTGGTGATTCCGGTGCTGTATTACGCCGCGAATTACCGCAAACATTCTTCATCACACCAGGAGTTACCTCATGACCGTTGAACGCATGGTTCGCATCATTGCCGGATTTTTCATCATGCTGTCGCTGGCGCTGGCGCACTTTTCCGGCAGCGTCGACATGACCCGGCTGTCGTGGCTGTGGTTCACCGCCTTCGTCGGCCTCAACCTGTTCCAGTCCGGCTTCACCCGTTTCTGCCCGATGGACACCATGCTGAAGAAGGCCGGTGTCAAACAGGGCTGCGGCCTCTAAGCGAGAACATTCATGGACGTGCAATTCCTGCAGGACAACTGGATGCTGGTGGCGCTGGCGGTGGTGTCGGGCGCCATACTGGCCTGGTCCTTCATCGGCGGCAAACTCTCGGGCGTGGAGCAGGCCGACACCCTGAAGGCCACCCGCCTGTACAACGACGACGCACTGGTGCTCGACGTGCGCGAGGACAAGGAATACGCGGCCGGGCACATCCCCAAGGCCAGGCACATTCCGCTCGGCCAGCTGGCCGGCCGCCTCCAGGAGCTCGACAAGTTCAAGTCGAAGCCGATCCTGGTCACCTGCCGCAGCGGCCATCGCTCGGCGCGTGCCTGCGGCATCCTGAAAAAAGCCGGCTTCGAGACCGTATACAACCAGGCGGGCGGCATCGTCGCGTGGGAACGCGCCAACCTGCCCGTCACCCGGAAATAAGGAAGTTCCATATGGCCAGAGTCGTGATGTACTGCACCGCCGTGTGCCCCTATTGCGTCGCTGCCGAGCGCCTGCTCAAGAGCCGCGGCGTGTCCGAGATCGAGAAGATCCGCATCGACCTCGATCCCGCCAGGCAGGACGAAATGATCGCCCGCACCGGCCGCCGCACGGTGCCGCAGGTGTTCATCGGCGACACCCACGTCGGCGGCTTCGACGACACCTCGGCGCTGGACGCCGCCGGCGAACTGGTGCCGCTGCTCGCCAAGGCTTGATTTCCAGGCGGCCGTCACCACCTTGTCATCCGGAAAACGGCAATTCATTCAACTGCTTTTAGGTGCAAGGAATCCCGATGGAACTCGCCTGCCCCCGCTGCCTCGCCGTCAACCGCGTGCCGGACGACCGGCTGGCCGACGCCCCCCAATGCGGCAAATGCGGCGCGCCGCTGCTGCCCGGCAAACCGGTCGAGCTCGGCGCCGACAGTTTCGACCGCTTTATCGCCAGGGCCGGCCTGCCGGTGCTGGTCGACTTCTGGGCCGGCTGGTGCGGCCCCTGCAAGATGATGGCGCCGGTGTTCCAGCAGGTGGCGGCCGAAATGGGCACGCGCGTGCGCTTCGCCAAGGTCGACACCGAAGCGCACCCGCAGGTGTCGATGCGCCATCGCATCAAAGGCATTCCCAGCCTCATCCTGTTCCGCAACGGTGTCGAAGCGGCACGCGCCTCGGGTGCAATGGAGGCCCACGCGCTGAAACGCTGGCTGGCGTCACAGGGCATTCACTGAAGCCCATGTAAAATACCCCATCCCCGGAGCCCAGGCTCCGGTTTTCTTATTCAGGGAGCCACCATGACCGACGCGCAACAACCCGTATTCAATATCGAAAAACTCTTCGTCAGGGATCTGTCGCTGGAAGTGCCCAACGCCCCCGCCATCTACCTGGAACACGAGGCGCCGCAGATCGACGTCAACCTGTCGACCGAAAGCCGCGCGCTGGGCGAAGACCTGTACCACACCGGCATCACCGTCACCGTCACCGCCAGGATCGGCGACAAGACCCTGTTCCTGGTCGAGTGCACCCAGGCCGGTATTTTCCGCATCCAGAACGTGCCGCAGGACCAGATCCCGATGGTGCTCGGCATCGGCTGCCCCAACATCGTCTTCCCGTATCTGCGCGAGACCGTGTCCGACGTCATCATCCGCGCCGGATTCCCGCCGCTGCTGCTGAATCCGGTCAATTTCGAAGCCCTGTTCCTGCAGCAGCAACAGGCGCAGCAGCAACAGGCCGCTCCCGCGCAAACGCATTGAAGCGGACGTGTTGAAATTGCGACTGCACTCCGCCCGTTCGCTCCTCGCAGCCGGTCTGCTGCTCGCGCTGCCGCACGCCGCCAGCGCGCTGGAATACCGCAGCACCGGCCGCGCCGCGCTGTTGTACGACGCGCCCTCGACGGCCGCCGGCAGAGTCGCCATCGCAGGCAGCGGCCTGCCGCTTGAAGTTGTCGTCGACACCGACGCCTGGGTCAAGGTGCGCGACCCTGGCGGCCGCCTGGCGTGGATCGAGAAATCCGCCCTCGGCAAGGCCAGGAACGTCATGATCAAGGCCGAAACCGGCGTCATCCGGCAACAGCCGCGCGCCGACGCCGGGGTCGCGTTCAGCGCCGCACGCGGCGTCCTGCTCACGGTCACCGGCGAAGCCGATCCCTACGGCTGGCTGCCGGTGAAGCATGCCGACGGCCAGGCCGGCTGGGTGCCCGCGCACGAGGTGTGGGGGCGATGAAACTGTCGATACTCGGCGCGGGCGCCTGGGGCACTGCGCTGGCGGCCAGCTGGACGCCGCATCATGACGTCACCCTGTGGGGACGCAGCGCAGCCCAACTCGACGCCATGCGCGCCCGGCGCGTCAACGCCCGTTACCTGCCCGACTGCCCGCTGCCGGACGCGCTGCATTTCAACCCGGATTTCGATCGCGTCGTCGATGAGGCCGACCTCATCGTCATCGCCGTTCCCAGCCACGCCCTGCGTCCCACCCTGGCCGCACTGGCTGTCCGCCCCAGGCTGCCGCCCATCGTCTGGGTCTGCAAGGGCTTCGAACCCGGCAGCCGCAAGCTGCCGCACCAGCTCGTCGCCGAACTGCTGCCCACGCACGCGCAAACCGGTGTGCTGTCCGGCCCCAGCTTTGCCCAGGAAGTCGCGCACGGCTACCCTACCGCGCTCACCCTGGCCTCGCACGACACCGCACTGGCGCAGCACCTGGCCGAAACCCTATCCGGCCATCGCCTGCGCATCTATGCGCACGACGACGTCGTCGGCGTCGAAGTCGGCGGCGCGCTGAAAAACGTCATGGCGATTGCCGCCGGCATCTGCGACGGCCTCAAGCTCGGCCACAACGCCCGCGCCGCGCTGATCACCCGCGGGCTGGCCGAAATGACCCGCCTCGGCGTCCGGCTCGGCGGCCACTTCGAAACCTTCATGGGCCTGTCCGGCCTCGGCGACCTCATCCTCACCACCACCGGCGACCTCTCGCGCAACCGCCAGGTCGGCCTGCGCCTCGCCCGCGGCCAGCAACTCGACGCCATCCTCAACGAGCTCGGCCACGTCGCCGAAGGCGTCACCACCGCACCCGAGGTCGCCGCGCTGGCCGAAGAACTCGGCGTCGACATGCCCATCACCCGCGCCGTCTGCCAGATGCTGTTCGAAGGCCTGCCCGCCGCGCAGGCGGTCGATGCATTACTGAACCGGGAAATCAAGGCGGAGTTCTGAAGCGGGCAAGCATCCAACGGCCCCCTGTATTCGTGACGCAGCATTTCTGCATGACATACGCAGAAAGGAAAACCAATGAGTGCTTTGATCGGGTCCAGCCCGTAACGGTTATCCGCACGCATGCTCCCCGCATAACGAGCAATTTTCCAAAATCAGTTAGCATTCCCTTCTGGCGTCCGTGCTTTGTTTGGTTTCGGCATGGCCGACCTCCAGAAAAGCGTTCAAGGGATGCCTGATGGCGAAAGCAACAAAAAAGAAGAGCGGTGACTCCACCGCCAACATCGGCTTCGAGGCCAAGCTCTGGCTCGCTGCCGACAAGCTGCGCAACAACATGGATGCGGCCGAATACAAGCACGTCGTGCTCGGCCTCATCTTCCTCAAATACATCTCCGACGCCTTCGAGGAAATGCGCGCCAGGCTGGTCGAGGGCAAGGGCGACTACGAAGGCGCCGACCCCGAGGATGCCGACGAATACCGCGCCGAGAATGTCTTCTGGGTGCCCAAGGAAGCGCGCTGGTCACAACTCCAGGCGGCGGCCAAGCTGCCCACCATCGGCAAGGTGGTGGACGACGCCATGGTCGCGCTCGAACGCGACAACCCGCGCCTCAAGGGCGTGCTGCCCAAGGACTACGCCCGCCCCGCGCTCGACAAGCACCGCCTCGGCGAGCTGATCGACCTTATCGGCACCATCACGCTGATTGCCGACGCGACAGAGGGTGATGATGGCAAATCGCACCGCTCGGTCGATCTTTTAGGCCGCGTCTACGAATACTTCCTCACCCGCTTCGCCAGCGCCGAAGGCAAGAACGGCGGCCAGTTCTACACCCCCAGTTGCGTCGTCCGCGTCATCGTCGAAATGCTCGCCCCCTACAAGGGCCGCGTCTACGACCCCGCCTGCGGCTCCGGCGGCATGTTCGTGCAGTCGGAAAAATTCGTCCTCGAACACGGCGGCCGCATCGGCGACCTCAGCATCTACGGCCAGGAGAGCAACGCCACCACCCGGCGCCTGGCGATCATGAACCTCGCTATTCGCGGCATCGAAGCCGACTTCGGCTCCGAGCAGGCCGACACCTTCCGGCGCGACCTGCACAAGGACCTCAAGGCCCAGTTCGTCATCGCCAACCCGCCCTTCAACGATTCCGACTGGCACCGCCTGGACGACGACGTGCGCTGGCAATACGGCGTG
>JAJYXA010000545.1 GCA_021791235.1 Pseudomonadota bacterium | reverse complement strand
TGGCGCGGCTCTTGAAGCTGGGCGAATCGGTGGTGATCGCCGAACAGGTGGGCGATCCCGCCACCAGCAAGGGGCCAGTCGACCGCCAGGTGGCGCGCATCGTGACGCCGGGCACGCTGACCGATTCCGGGCTGCTGGACGAAACGCGCGACACCCTGATTCTGGCGATCGCACCTGGCACAGAAGCAATCGGCGTGGCCTGGCTCAACCTTGCCGCCGGGCGCTTCCAGGTCACCGAGGTCGACGCGGCCGCCCTGCCCGCCCTGCTGGCGCGGGTGCGGCCGGCGGAAATCCTGGCGCCTGACGACTTTGCCCTCGACGGCGCAGCCTGCGCTGTGCGGCGTCTGGCGCCGTGGCAGTTCGACACGGCCGGTGCGCACACCCGCCTGGCGCAACAGTTCGGCAGCCGCGATCTGGCCGGTTTCGGCGTCGCCGACCTGCCGCTGGCCATCGCCGCCGCCGGCGCCCTGCTCGACTACATCCAGACCACCCAGCGCACCGCGCTGCCGCATATCCAGTCCATCTGCGCCGAGCGCGACAGCGACTTCGTTCAGCTCGACGCCGCCACCCGGCGCAATCTGGAATTGACTGAAACCCTGCGCGGCGAAGCGGCGCCGACCCTGCTGTCAGTGCTCGACACCACCGCCACCGGCATGGGGACACGCTTGCTGAGGCACTGGCTGCACCATCCGCTGCGCGACCGTGAAATCCTGACCCGGCGGCGCGATGCCATCGGCGTGCTGGCCGAACGCCCCGACACCGCTGCCACGCTTACCCGCCTGTTGAAAAGCTGCGCCGACGTCGAGCGCATCAGCGGCCGCATCGCGTTGAAGAATGCACGGCCGCGCGACCTGTCCGGCTTGCGCGATACGCTCGCCCTGCTGCCCGAACTCGCGGCGGCCCTGCCCGACGACCGCGCGCGGCTGACGGCGCTGCAGGCCGCGCTCGCCGCCCGCCCCGACCTGCATGCGCTGCTGGCGCGCGCCGTCCAGCCGGAACCGGCCAGCGTGCTGCGCGAAGGCGGCGTCATTGCCGACGGTTACGATGCCGAACTCGACGAGCTGCGCGCGCTGACGCGCGACGCCGGGGCCTTCCTGCTGGAACTGGAAACGCGCGAGCGCGCTCGCTCGGGCATCGCCACCCTCAAGGTCGAATACAACAAGGTGCATGGCTTCTACATCGAAGTCAGCCGCGCGCAGTCGGAAAACGTTCCCGACGACTACCGCCGCCGCCAGACGCTGAAGAACGCCGAACGCTACATCACGCCGGAACTGAAGGCCTTCGAGGACAAGGCGCTGTCCGCCCAGGACCGCGCGCTGGCGCGCGAGAAGGCGCTGTTCGACGCGCTGCTGGAATTGCTGACGCCGCATGTGCCGGATCTGCTTGCCATTGCCGCGGCGCTCGCCGAGATCGACGTGCTGGCGAGCCAGGCCGAGCGCGCGGGCACGCTCCGGCTCAACCCGCCCGAGTACAGCGAGGAGCCCGGCATCGTCATCCGCGGCGGCCGCCATCCGGTGGTCGAAGCGCAGGTCGCACACTTCATCCCCAACGACGCGCTGCTGACCCGCGGCCGCCAGATGCTCTTGATCACCGGCCCCAACATGGGCGGCAAATCGACCTACATGCGGCAGGTGGCGCTGGTGACGCTTCTGGCCTGCTGCGGCCTGTGGGTGCCCGCCGGCTCGGCAAAAATCGGCGACGTCGACCAGATCTTCACCCGCATCGGCGCGTCGGATGACTTGGCCGGCGGCCGTTCGACCTTCATGGTCGAGATGACCGAGACCGCGCACATCCTGCACAACGCCAGCGCCAACAGCCTGGTGCTGCTCGACGAGATCGGCCGCGGCACCTCGACCTTCGACGGCTTGGCGCTGGCGTGGGCGGTGGCGCGGCATCTGGTCACCGCCACCCGCGCGTTCACCCTGTTCGCCACCCACTATTTCGAACTGACCCAGCTGGCACAGGAATTCCGCCAGCTCGCCAACGTTCATCTCGATGCCAAGGAGCATGGCGCCGACCTGGTGTTCCTGCACGCGGTGGAGGAAGGCCCGGCCTCGCAAAGCTACGGCATCCAGGTCGCGCGCCTGGCCGGCGTGCCGAGCCCCGTGATCCATGCGGCGCGGCGCCACCTGCGCGAACTCGAGGACGCCCAGCTGCAGCCCGGCCCGCAAGGCGACCTGTTCGCCGCGCATCTGCCCAACGACGTGCCGCCGCCGCACCCCGCGCTCGACCAGTTGCGCGAGCTCGACCCCGACACGCTCACGCCTAAGGCGGCGCTGGATATGCTCTATGCGCTGAAGGCGCTGACCGACACGTCGCCATGAAAACACTGCGTCTGGATGCTGCCGAACTCGGCCTCGACTTCAACGCCGCGCTGAAGCTGGCAGGCACCATCGCGAAGCATCAGCTGGGCGATGAAACGATGTTGTTGAGCTGGCACGACCGCGAACGCGATCTCGAATCGCCGGCAGGGGTGAGCGAATGCCACGTAGGTTGCGCCACCAAGGGCTCGTGGGACTATGCGGAGAACCGCGGGGCGCGGCTGGCGGTGGAATTCGATTCCGGCCGCTTTTTCTTCTGCTTTCTTTAGGCCTCGGCCGCCGCCACCCGAACCGTCTGCCCCAGACACTGCACCGTCTGGCCCGCCCGGATTTTGGCTGTCTTGCGGCTTTCGGGCTGACCGTCAACGGTCACATCGCCGTTGGCGATCATGAGCTTGCCCTGCCCGCCGCTGTCGGCGATGCCGGTGAGCTTGAGCAGGTCGCACAGCGCGACGTGCTCGCCGCGCAGGGTGAATTCAATCGTCTTCATGCCGCCTACGCCCCGCGCCGACGCCACAGATAGCGATAAACAAACCCCGGATAGGCAAACACCACGAACAGCGAGGCGTTGACCGCGTAGAACTCCCAGTTCTGCTTGTGGATGTCGCCGAGCTTGCCTTCCAGCAGCATCGCGATGCCGCCGACCACGAAGAACAGTACCACCAGTTCCAGCAGCCGCCAGGCGATGGACTTGCTGCCGGTCTTGAGCTTGACGACAAAGAAGATGCGCTCGAACAGAAACGGCAGGTTGGCGGCGATGAAGGCCAGGATCAGCAGCAGGGAGGTGGAGAAGTTCACAATAAATCCGAAAAACTGATTAACGCCAGAGCAGACCGGCTCTGGCGGGGATGGTTCAGAACGACGCGCCGATGGCGTATACGCACACCGCCATCAGCGGTTGCGGCAGGATGCCGAGCGCCAGCACGGCCAGCCCGTTGGCCGACATGATGACACGGGCGTCGGGGCAGGCGGAAATCGCTTCAGTATCGTGCGGCGTGTCGAAATACATCAGCTTGACGATGCGCAGGTAGTAGAACGCGCCGATCAGCGAGAATAGCACCGCGGCCACCGCCAGCCACACGTAGCCGATTTCGACCACCGCCTGCAGCACCGACAGCTTGGCATAGAAGCCGACCGTGGGCGGCACGCCGGCCATCGAGAACATCAGAAGCAGCATCAGGAAGGCCAGCCACGGGCTGCGGCGGTTGAGGCCCCTGAAGTCATCGAGCTGGTCGGCCTCGAAGCCGGCGCGCGACAGCAAGAGGATCATGCCGAAGCCGCCCGCGCTCATCAGCGCGTATACCAGCACGTAGAACATCGCGCCGCCGTAGCCGTTCTGCGAGCCCGCCAGGATGCCCAGCAGCATGAAGCCCATGTGCGAGATGGTCGAGTAGGCGAACATGCGCTTCAGATTGCTTTGCGCAATCGCCGCGAGGTTGCCGACCGCCATCGACAGCACCGCCAGGATCACCAGCATGTCGCGCCACTCGGCCACCTGCGATTCCAGTCCCTGGCCGAGGATGCGCACGACAAAGGCGAAGGCGGCGATCTTGGGCGCGGTGCCGATGAAGAGCGTCATCGCGGTCGGGGCGCCGTGGTAGACGTCGGGCACCCACATGTGGAACGGCACGGCGCCGAGCTTGAATGCCAGGCCGGCGACGATGAAGACGATGCCGAACACCAGCGGGATGCGCAGGTCGGTGCCGTCGGCCAGGATCTGCGCGATGTCGGCCAGCGCCAGCGAGCCGGTGACGCCGTAGACCATCGACATGCCGTAGAGCAGCATGCCGGACGCCAGCGCGCCCAGCACGAAGTACTTCATCGCCGCCTCGGTCGCCACGCTGGAATCGCGCTGCAGCGCGACCATGGCATAGAGCGACAGCGACAGCAGTTCGAGACCGAGATACAGCGTGAGGAAATGGCTGGCCGACACCATCACCATCATGCCCAGCAGCGCAAACAGCGCCAGCACGAAGAATTCGCCCTTGTAGAGCCCGCGCTGGCGCAGGTAATCGCGCGAATAGACCATGACCACGGCAACGGTCAGATACAGGAACAGCTTCAGGATGTCCGAAAGCGGATCGTCGACGAACAGGCCGCCGAGCGCCAGCACCGGCATGGTGGAGAAATCGCGCACGGTGAGAAACGCCGCTCCGGCCAGCGTGACGAGCGACAGCGCATAGGCGATGTAGCGCTTGCTGTCGTCGACGGCAGCGTCGATCAGCAGGATCAGCGAAACCATCGCCAGCACGAAAATCTCGGGCAGCGCGGGGGCGAATTGAGTGAGGAAGTCGCTCATCTTGGAACCTTAAGGCAGTTTGCTTTGGGCGACGTGCGCCAACAGGTCGACCACCGATACGTGCATGACGTCGGTGAACGGCTTGGGATAGAGGCCCATGGCCAGCACGCAGACCGCGAGCACGCCAAGAATCAGGATCTCGCGCGCATTGACGTCGGTCATTTCCTCGACGTGCGGGTTGGTGACGTTGCCGAACACCACGCGCTTGTACATCCACAGCGTGTAGGCGGCGCCGAGGATCAGCGTGCTGGCGGCGACGAAGGCGAACCAGAAATTGACCTTGGTCGCCGCCATGATGACCATGAACTCGCCGACGAAGCCGGACGTTGCGGGCAGGCCGGCGTTGGCCATGGCGAACAGCATGAAGAAGGCGGCGAACACCGGCATCTTGTTGACCAAGCCGCCGTAGTCCTTGATCTGGCGCGAATGCAGGCGGTCGTACATAACGCCGATGCAGAGGAACAGCGCGGCGGAGACGAAGCCGTGCGAGACCATCTGCACCAGGCCGCCCTCCAAGCCGAGCGGGCTGAACATGAAGAAGCCGAGGGTGACGAAGCCCATGTGCGCGATCGACGAATAGGCGATGAGCTTCTTCATGTCGGCCTGCACCAGCGCGACCAGGCCGATGTAGGCCACCGCGATCAGCGACAGCAGGATGACGAACCAGGCAAGCTCGTGGCTGGCGTCCGGCAGGATCGGCAGGATGAAGCGCAGGAAGCCGTAGGCGCCGACTTTCAGCGTGATCGCCGC
>JAJYXA010000465.1 GCA_021791235.1 Pseudomonadota bacterium | reverse complement strand
TGCCGCCGGAAGCGAACCTGATGGCGGTGGCGCACTACCTCGATGCGCTCGCCTGGCAGCGCGACGTGGTCAAGCTGCACACCATCTTCGGCGGCAAGAACCCGCATCCCAACTTCGTGGTGGGCGGCGTGCCCTCGGCCATTTCCGTGCAGGTTGGCGCGGGCCAGGGCAAGGGACCGCATTTCCACGGCGGCCAGGGTGGCACCGCACTCAACGAGGTGGGGCTGCAGACGATCCAGAACGTCATCCGGCAGATGCGCGAGTTCGTCGACCAGGTCTACGTGCCCGATACGCTCGCCATCGCCGGTTTCTACAAGGACTGGGCAGGGCGGGGAGAAGGCCTCGGCAATTTCCTGTCGTTCGGCGACCTGCCCTCGAAAGGCTTCTGGGACACCGACTCCTACCTCATTCCGCGCGGCGTCATCCTCAACCGCGACCTGTCCAAAATCCACCCCATCGACCTCGATGCGGACAACGAAATCCAGGAGTTCGTCAGCCATTCCTGGTACAAGTACAGCCAGGGCGACGGGAAGGGGCTGCATCCGTTCAAGGGCGAAACCGAACTCAACTACACCGGGCCGAAGCCGCCGTACGAACAGCTCGACGTCGACAAGAAATATTCCTGGCTGAAATCGCCGCGCTGGCAGGGCAAATCCATGGAAGTCGGCCCGCTCGCCCGCGTGCTGATGCTGTACGCCAGCGGCAACGCCCAGGCCAAGGAACTGGTGGGCTACACGCTGAAGACCCTGGACGTTCCGGTGGATGCGCTGTACTCCACGCTTGGCCGCACCGCCGCGCGCACGCTGGAATCGAAGATCCTGGCCGACGCCATGCAGGGCTGGTACGACCAGCTCATCGCCAACATCAAGGCGGGCGACGTCAGGACCTTCAACGAGCAGTACTGGGAACCCTCGACCTGGCCCAGGCACATGCAGGGCGTCGGCCTGATGGAAGCGCCGCGCGGCGGCTTGAGCCACTGGATCGTCGTCGACGACGGCAAGATCAGCAACTACCAGGCCGTGGTGCCGAGCACCTGGAACGCCGGCCCGCGCGACATGCAAGGCCAGCCGGGCGCCTACGAGGCGGCGCTGCAGGACAACCATGTGATGGTCGACCCGAAACAGCCAATCGAGATCCTGCGCACCATCCATTCCTTCGATCCCTGCATCGCCTGTGCCGTGCACGTGACCGACCCGGAGGGCGAAGAGCTGGTGCAGGTGAAAATCAAGTAATTTTTCGCGGCCATTTGATGAAGTGATTTTGAACGTGGAGAGCACGCAATGAACCTGATGAAACATTCCCGCACGATTGCCCTGGTTTCCCTCTGCCTGTCTGCCGGGACGGCGTACGCCCACCCCGGCCACACCCCGGCCGGTTTCGCCGGCGGCCTGGCCCACCCGTTTACGGGTGTGGATCACCTGTTCGCCATGATCGCGATTGGCCTGTGGGCGGCGCAGCTGGGCGGCCGGGCCGTGTGGGCGGTGCCGGCCGCGTTTGTCGGCGCGATGGGACTGGGGGGGGCGCTGGCCTGGTCGGGCGGGGTGCTGCCGCATGTCGAGACGGGCATCGCCCTGTCGGTGCTGTTGCTGGGGCTACTGGTCGCCACGCGGTACCAGGCGTCGGTCACGGCCGGCATGACGATTGCCGGCGTGTTCGCGCTCTTTCACGGCTACGCCCACGGACTGGAAATGCCGCAGGCCGCGTCGCCTGCGCTTTACGCCCTGGGCTTCGTGCTCGCCACGCTGTGCCTGCATGGCGTGGGCGTCGCCGGAGGCCTGCTCGGTTGCCGCGCGACGCGGATGGCAGGGTTCGGCATCGCCGCCACCGGCGCAGCGCTGCTGGTCCTTGCGTAAACCGCCTTGCGCGCTGGGCGCAATCAATCCGTTGGACTGAAGGCCGCGATCAGGATGGATGAGCCCCTGCAAAGACTGCTGGACGCCGAGGCCCGCGCACAAGCGCTGATCGACGACGCCAGCCGGGAACGTCAGCGCATGATGGATGACGCGCTGGCTGCCGTGCGAGACGCCGAGGCGCGTTTCGACGCCGGCCGGATCGAATTGCGGACCCCCTACCTGCATGAGGCGCAGGGACGCGCAGCCCAGGCGGTGGCCGAGTTGTCGCGCAAATACGGCGAACGCCAGCGCATGCTGCGCGAACTGGCCGCCCGTCATGAATCCGAAGCGGTGGATGCGGCGCTGACTCTGTTGCTCGACCCGACCGCATGAGAGTTCCCCGCCCCTGACGGGACGGAGATCCGCGCATCGCGCTGCCCGCAACCGCCATGTCCGCTTACCTCGATACCCGCGTCAGCCTGTATGCCGGCCGCCTCTGGCCGGACGACGCGCTGCAGGCGTTGATCGAGTCGCCCGACGGCGCAGTCGCGGAGACGCTGATCGGGCGAGGTTTGCCGCAACTGGCAACGGGCTACGACAGGAGCGCCGACGCGGCGCATCCCCGTTCGCTGGAGCTACGCATCATTACCCAGATCCTGGACGAGACGCGCGTGCTGATCCGCCCGCTGTCCGGCGACGCGCGCGCGTTTCTGACCTTCTGGACCGCGCGCTTCGAGATGTCCAATGTGAAGACCCTGCTGCGCAGCAAGATGACGGGCGAGCGTCCTGCAGCCATCCTCGCCCGGCTGATTCCGATGGGCACGTTCGGCCGCCTGGACAACCAGGACCTGGCCCATGCCGAGGATGTCGGCGAACTGTTGCGCCGCCTGGAAGCCAGCCCCTACGCCGGCATCGTGCGCCGCGCCCGGCGCGCGTTCGAGCAGAGCCACGATCCGTTCAGCCTGGATGCGGCGCTGGATCGCGGCTATTACGAAGGCCTGGTGCAGCGCGCCCAGCCGCTGGAGGAAGCGGTGGGCGCTGCGTTCCGCAGCCTCATGGCCAACCTCGTCGACCGCATCAACCTGGTGTGGCTGCTGCGCTACCGGTTCAACTACAGGCTGCCGCCGGCACAGGTGTATTACCTGCTGGTGGCCTCGCGCTACACCCTGCCCAGTGCGCGTCTGCGGGAGCTGGCCGCGCTGGACAGCCCGGAGGCGGTGCTGGCCGCGCTGCCGGCCGCATGGCAGGCCCGGCTGTCGGGGATGACGGACATCCCCGCCGTGTTCGCGCGCATGGAGCGTGTCGCCGCCGAACAGGCGTTGCGGGTGCTGCGCGCCCGCGCCCCCGAGATTGCGCGCGCGTTTGCCTACCTGATCCTGCGCGAACGCGACCTGCGCGCCGTGCGTGCGGTATTGCGCGGCCGCCATCTCGATTTGCCCGACGACGATATCCGCCTGGCGCTGCAGCGCGCGCCCGTTGAGGTGGTCTGATGCTGCGCGCCGAGCCCCTGCTGAGGATTCAATTGTTGATGCTGGCGTCCGAGGCGCAGGATGCCGCGCTGACGCTGGCCCGCTTCGGCGTGTTCAATCCTGCGCCGTGCCGGGTGGACGCGCTCGCCGAATCGCCGGCTGCCGCCTATCGCGAAGCCTGGCTTGAAGCCGAGGCCCGCCTGTCCAAGCTCCTGGAAGAGTGCGGCGACACCGGCCCCCTGGAGCTGCCCGAGGCGGCCGAGGCCCCGTCGCTCGCCGACCTGGAGGAATTGAACCGTTGGCTGAAGGACGTGTGGATCGCCTGTTCCGATTGCCACGAGAACGAAGCGCGGATCGCGGAGGTACGCAGCCACCTCGGCGCGCTGGAAGACACGCTGGCCAAACTGGAAGGGCTGAACGTGAATCTCGCGCATCTGCTGCGGGCCGACAGCCTGCTGGCGGTGAATATCGGCAGCCTGCCGGCGGCGGAACTCAAGCGGGTGACCGAGGCGCTGGCCATGACCGGGCATCTGGTTTCGCGCTTCGATCAGACCGGCGAACAGGTGTTTGCGGTGATTGCCGGTCCGCGCGCCCGTCACGACGAGGTACGCGGCCTGCTGGCCCAGGCGGGCTGGCGCGAATTGCCGGTGCCGGACGAATTGCGCACCCATCCGCAGGCGGCCCGCGCCTGGCTGGAGGCCGAGCGTGCCCGGATGGATGCGCAGTCCGGTGCCGCCTGCCAGGTCCGGGACGGCCTGCGCGAACAGTTCGGCCCGCGCCTGCACGAAGCGCGGCTGCGCCTCGCCCTCGCAAGGCCCCTGGCCGAGGCTGCAGTGACTGGCGTGCGCGGCAAAGGCGGACTGGCCGTGCTCGCGGGCTGGGTACCCAAGCGTCAGCTGGACACGCTGCGAGACACCCTGGATGGGCGTTTTCACGGTCGCTACTGGCTCGATCTGCGCGAGCCGTCTCCACGGGAAATCGCCGAGGTGCCGTCGCTGGTGCGCTACCCGGGCTGGCTCAGGCCTTACGTTCCGCTGGTGAAAAGCTATGGCGTGCCGCGCTACGGTGAATTCGATCCGGCGTTGCCGTTCGCCCTTACCTACCTGCTGCTGTTCGGCGCCATGTTCGGCGACATCGGCCACGGCGCGGCGATCGTTCTGCTGTCGCTGGTGCTTGCACGTCGTCTCGGCCGCATGGCCTGGGTCGGTGTCGCTGCAGGCGCCGTGTCGATGTTGTTCGGTCTCCTCTACGGCAGCCTCTTCGGCTATGAGGACATCATCGCACCGCTGTGGCTGTCGCCGCTGCATGACCCGATACGCGTGCTGACGATTGCGGTGGCATTCGGCGTCGGTTTCATCGTGTTCACGCTGCTGGTCAATGCCTACAACAAGGGGGTGGCAGGTCGCGCCGGCGAAGCCCTGTTCGATTCCGCCGGGCTGGCCGGGCTGGCGTTGTACCTCGGCGCGGTAGGCGTGCTGGCGAGTTGGGCGGGGGTGCTGGATATCGCCCGGCCTGCCTCGATGCTGGCGGGGCTGGGCATCGTCGTGGTGGCCGCATACAAGTGGGTCGAGGCAGAGGCCGGCCTGGGCGAACGCATCCTGGTGACGCTCATCGAGACGCTGGAAACCGCCATCAACCTGTTTTCGAATACGCTGTCGTTCATGCGCGTGGCGGCCTTCAGCCTCAACCATGTGGCGCTGGCGCTGGCGGTGTTCACCCTGGCCCACGGCCTTGAGGCAGCCGGCCATGGGATCACCCGCGTGCTGGGCAATATCGTCATCATCGTGCTGGAAGGCGGCATCGTGGCGATCCAGGCGCTGCGCCTGATGTATTACGAGGGGTTCTCGCGCTTTTTCAGCGGGGATGGAAGGGAATTCGTGCCGTTGCGAATTGAGAAGGCGTGAGCAGTGAGCGGTGAGTGGTGAACGGAAACCGTCTCACTGCTTACCGCTCACCGTTTACCGAAAAAAGGAGAAAACATGGTTTGGATGATTGTGTTGATGAGTCTGCCAGTGGCGGCGACGCTGGGCGCGGGCCTCTGGCTGACGCTGAAGCCGCGACGCGTATCGGCAGGCTGGCTCAAGGGCGGCCTGCTCGCCAATCTGGCGCTGT